>NZ_AKJJ01000010.1:0-37288 GCF_000282395.1 Pseudomonas sp. GM55
CTTCGCCAGCCGGCGTGGCGCGGCCGGCGTTGATCTTTGCCAGCTCAGCCTCATTGACCTGCGGGTGACTGGCCGGGTCATCGCGCAGGTAACGGCGCGCCAGCCAGGCCAGCACCAGGGTGGCAATGCCGGCAATCACGAACGCCAACCGCCAGGAGTCCAGCGAGACAATCAGCCAGGCAATGATCAAGCCGCCAAGGGCCACGCCCAACGGGCTGCCGCTGTCCATCAAGACCGCACCACGACTGCGCTCGCTCGGTGCCAGCCACAGTGAAATAAGCTTGCCGCCCGACGGGAACAGCGGTGCTTCGGCGGCGCCCAGTGCAACCCGGGCAAACAGTAATGACAGGCCGCCGGTAGCAAACGCCGCCAGCACCTGAAACGTGCCCCACAACCCGGTGGACCAACTGATGACCCGATGCGGACCATAGCGATCGATCAACCAGCCGCCAGGAATCTGCAACAACGCGTAGGCCCAGAAAAAGCTGCTGAGGATCAGCCCTTGCAGGCTCGGCGACAGGGCGAACTCATGGGCGATGGTCGGCATTGCGATGGACAGCGACACCCGGTCGATCAGGTTGACCATGGTCAACGCGAAGATGATCGCGAAGATCCGCCAGCGCACGCTGCTGGCCTTGCCGATGCGGGTCTGCGCGGGTGCTGCGGCCTGGGGCGGGATGACTTCGCCGTTCAGGTTCAGGGATGCACTGGAACGAGCCATGGTGCGTACCTCTTTTATTATTTTTGTCGGGACAGCAGCGCCGCGTCCTCGCGGCGTTTGTGAGCACTATCGAAGGCCCGGTGATAACCGTCTAATCAAAACTTGAAATCAGGCGATAGCCTCGGGTTATGTCATGCGTGACTTTCACTGACCTTTCAATGGATGGCGCCTACTTGGGCTTTTCTCGAACACCGCTCTGGAACGCAGGTTTCATTGGCATGAAAAATTCTGCCAACTGCCTGCTATAACCCCAGGCTATCGGTGTATGTATTGTTTTGACTAGACGCCACGCCCGCAGCTTCACACACTCAGCCCAGGCTTGCGGCTTCACCGCGCAGACAAGTCGCTCATAACAATTACAAAAACACAAAACGAGGCTCTTCCATCATGCGAAATGCATTCGTCCGTCGCACATCCCGTCTGTTTCTCGGTTGCACCCTGATCGCCGCCAGCGCCCTCCCCGCTCTCGCTCATGCCGCCTGGCAACCGGACAAAAATGTCGAAATCGTCGTCGCCGGTGGTCCCGGTGGCGGCACCGACCAGCTTGGTCGCCTGATCCAGTCGATCATCACCACGCACAAGTTGCTCGACGTGAACACCATCGTCCTGAACAAGGGCGGTGGCAACGGCGCCGAAGCCTTTCTCGACCTGAAAATGAGCAAGGGCGACGCCGACAAACTGGTGATCGGCACCAACAACATCTACCTGCTGCCCCTGGTGTCCAAGCTCGGCTACGAATGGCAGGAACTGACCCCGATTGCTGCCGTGGCCGAGGATGACTTCATTCTCTGGAGCTACAAAGGTGCGCCGTGGAAAGACGCGAAAAGCTTCTACGAAGCGGTCAAGGCCGACCCGTCGAACCTGCGCATGGGCGGCAGCCAGTCCAAGGACGTCGACCAGACCCTGACCCTGCTGCTGAACCAGACCAACAACAGCAAACTGGTGTACATCCCGTTCAAGAGCGGCAGCGAGGCCGCGACCCAACTGGCCGGCAAGCACATCGCCGCCAATGTCAACAATCCCAGCGAAAGCATCAGCCAGTGGCGTGGCGATCAAGTCGAGCCGCTGTGCGTATTCAGTAAAGAGCGCATGGGCTATACCGACAAAGTCGCCGGCGACAAATCCTGGGCCGACGTGCCGACCTGCCACGAACAAGGCCTGGGCATCGATCAGTATCGCTTCCCGCGCACCGTGTTCATGCCCGGTGACGTCACTGCCGAACAGCGTGCGTTCTATGTCGACCTGATGCGCAAAGTCACCCAGACCGACGAGTTCAAAGCCTACGTCAAGCAGAACGCCTTGGTGCCGACCTTCCTTGAAGGCGAGCCGCTGACCGCCTACATCGAACAGGACACCGCCCGCGTTACACCGGTGTTCAAGGAAGCCGGCTGGCTGAAGAACTAAAGTCGTCGCGGCCGCTCGCCTGCGGACGGCCGCGACCCGCTGGAGGTATTTTCATGTCCCATTCTTCGGATTCACCGGCGCTGGTCGGCACCCGCTGGGTCGAACTCGGCCTGGCACTGTTCACCACCCTGATCGGCGCGGTGGTGATGTACGGCAGCGTCGAACAAGGCATCGGCTGGGGTGATGCCGGCCCCGAGCCGGGTTACTTTCCTTTCTACATCGGCCTGCTGCTGTGCGCCGCGAGCATCGCCAACGGTGTGTTGGCCCTGGTGCGCTGGCAAGCCTTGAGCGTGGCCTTCGTCAGTCGCGATGCGTTCAGGCAAGTGTTGTCGGTGTTCGTGCCGATTGCGCTGTTCGTCGGCGCCATGCCCTTTACCGGCATCTACCTCGCTTCGGCGGCGTTCATTGCCTGGTTCATGTGGCGTGACAAGGTCCGCGTCAAGCCTTACGGCAAATGGATGATCGGCAGCGTGTCCCTGGGCGCGGTGCTAGCCAGTTACCTGATTTTCGCGCTGTGGTTCAAAGTGCCGCTGGATGCCGGCCCGATGGGCGACTGGATTGCCCTGGCCGGGAGAACCTTCAAATGAGCGAGTTCGATTCCCTGCTGCAAGGCATGAACCTGATCCTCACGCCGGGCCATATCGGCCTGATGGTGATCGGCGTGCTGCTGGGTATTCTGGTCGGCGTACTGCCCGGCCTCGGTGCCCCCAATGGCGTGGCGTTGCTGCTGCCGCTGACGTTCACCATGTCGCCGGTGTCGGCGATCATCCTGTTGTCCTGCATGTATTGGGGCGCGCTGTTCGGCGGTTCGATCACCTCGATCCTGTTCAATATTCCCGGTGAACCCTCATCGGTGGCGACCACCTTCGACGGCTACCCGATGGCCCGCGAAGGTCGTGCCGCCGAAGCCCTGACCGCCGCGTTCAGCTCGGCCCTGATCGGCGCCCTGTGCGGTGTATTGCTGCTGACGTTCCTGTCGACGCGGATTGCCCAGTTCGCCATGTCCTTCAGTTCGCCAGAGTTCTTCGCGGTGTACCTGTTGGCGTTCTGCACCTTCATCGGCATGAGCAAGAACCCGCCGCTGAAAACCGTGGTGGCGATGATGATCGGTTTCGCCATGGCCGCCATCGGCATGGACACCGTATCGGGCAACCTGCGCCTGACCTTCGACCAGCCGATCCTGATGACCGGCATCAGTTTTGAAGTGGCGGTGATCGGTCTGTTCGGCATCGGTGAAATTCTTTGCACCGTCGAGGAGGGCCTGGTGTTCCGTGGCGAGCATGCGCGGATCACGCCGATGGTTATCCTGCGCACCTGGGCCAAATTGCCGCGTTACTGGTGGACGATTGTGCGCAGCACCCTGGTCGGTTGCTGGATGGGCATCACCCCTGGCGGGCCGACGGCCGCATCGTTCATGAGCTACAGCCTGGCGCGGCGTTTCTCGAAGAACCGCGACAACTTCGGCAAGGGTGAAATCGAAGGCGTGATCGCCCCGGAAACCGCCGACCACGCGGCCGGCACCAGTGCCCTGTTGCCGATGCTGACCCTGGGCATTCCCGGTTCGGCAACCGCTGCGGTGATGCTCGGTGGCCTGATGATCTGGGGCCTGCACCCGGGGCCGACGCTGTTTGTCGAGCAACACGATTTTGTCTGGGGCCTGATCGCCAGCATGTACCTGGGCAACGTAGTGAGCCTGATCGTGGTGCTGGCTACGGTGCCGCTGTTCGCCTCGATCCTGCGCATTCCGTTCTCGATCATCGCGCCGATCATCATCATGGTCTGTGCCATCGGTGCCTACTCGGTGCACAACGCGTTCTTCGACGTGGTGCTGATGCTGGGCTTCGGCGCGCTGGGCTATCTGTTCAAGAAACTCGGCTACCCGATTGCGCCGCTGGTGTTGGCGGCGGTGCTGGGCGACAAGGCGGAAGATGCGTTTCGCCAGTCGATGCTGTTCTCCGACGGGCACCTGGGGATTTTCTGGTCCAACCCGTTGGTGGGCAGCCTGACCACGGCGGCGCTGCTGATGCTGTTCTGGCCGTTGATTGCCAAAGCGCTGCAAACCCTGATCGGCCTGCGTAAATCCCATGTCGCCAAGGCAAAATCGGTGCTGTGACACGGCAATGCTGGCAACGCCTGGCATTTGTTGTCAGGCTTGCCGCAGTCTTTCTTGCGAGTCGAGCCCATGACCCGAACTCCTGATGTTCGAATTCCAGAAGCCAATGTGATCCACAGTCGACTGCGCCTGCGCCAACTGCGGTTGATGCTGGCGTTGCAGGAGTTCGGCTCGTTGCGCCGAGCCGCCGACCACATCGGCATGACCCAACCGGCCGCGACCAAAATGCTCCACGAAGCCGAGGACCTGTTGGGCGTCGAACTGTTCGAACGCCTGCCTCGGGGCATGCGCTCTACCCCGTTCGGGGAAACCGTCATTTACTACGCGCGCATGGTGTTTGCCGAACTCAGCGGCATGCGTGAAGAGCTGGTCGCACTCGAATCCGGCAATCTTGGCCGGGTCGCGGTCGGGGCCATTCCGGCGCTGGCTTCGGGGCTGCTCACGCGCACCATCGCCACCTTGAAACAAAGCCATCCACGCTTGTCGATGAGTATTCAGGTCGACACCAGCGACGTGCTGGTGCAGGCACTTTTACAGGATCAACTGGATATCGTGCTGGGGCGGATTCCGGCCGGCGCCCGGGCGGAGGAGTTGCTGTTCGACAGCCTTGGCGAGGAAGCGCTGTGCGTGATTTCCGGTGCGCAGAATCCACTGGCCAAAGCCACCCAACTGAGCTGGGCCGAACTGCAGAACATGACCTGGGTGCTGCAACAGCAGCCCAGCCCGATGCGCGCGATCATCAATCAGGTGTTCCACAACGCGCGGGTCGATATTCCCAGCAGCATCGTCGAAACCACATCGATCATGACCTTGCTGTCGTTGATTCAGCAGACCGACATGCTCGGCGTCACGCCGTTGTCGGTGGTCGAGGATTACCCTGGCCGCGATTTGCTCGCGGTGCTGCCAATCAAGTTCGAGGCCCGGCTGCCCCCCTTCGGGCTGATCACCCGGCGCCATCGCATTCAGTCGTCGGCAATGCAGGCATTCATGAATTCGGTGCGGGCCGAGCACGCACTGGCCAAATGAAAAAGGCCCGGAGCATGGCTCCGGGCCTTTACGGGTTTGCACGCAATTACGCGGTTTTACGGAACACAAACACCAGACCGACGATGATCAACAGCATGCCGAACAGGCTCAACATCGCCAGGCGATTGCCGAAGATCAGATAGTCCATCACCGCCGTTACCGCCGGCACCAGGTAAAACAGGCTGGTGACGTTCACCAGATTGCCTCGAGCGATCAAGCGGTACAGCAACAACGTCGCCAGCACCGACACCACCAGCCCCATCCAAAGTACCGGCAGGATGAAACCGCTGCTGTGTTCGAAGTGAAACGGCTGGAAAGGTACGAAAACCCCGCACAACAACAGCCCGGCCAGATACTGCACCGGCAGCGTGCCAAGGGGATTGTCGGTGATGCGTTTCTGCATGATCGAACCGAACGTCATGCTCGCCAGCGCCAGTAAACCGAAAAGCATCCCGGCCAGCGACATCCCGGCCAGCCCGATGCCCTGATAGACCACCATGATCAACCCGGTCAGCCCCAGGGCCAGACCGAGCATCCGGCTCCAGGAGCGCTGACGCTCCATCAGCATCACGGTGAGGATCGGCTGCACACCCATGATGGTCGCCATCACCCCGGGCGTGACCTTAAGGTCGAGGGCCAGCAGATAGAAAATCTGATAAGCCCCCAACAACACCACGCCGGTGGCCATCGCATACAGCATCGGTTTGCCACCCTTGGGCAACTTCAGCTGGAGCAACGGCACCAGCAACACCAGGCCGCAGAGCGCGATGACGAAACGGAACATCAGGAAGGCAAAGGGTGACGCGTGGGCCAGCCCCCATTTGGAGAAAATCGCCCCGCTGCTCCACAGCAGAACGAACAGGCTCGTGGAGGCCGCCGCGAGCGCGGACTTTTTCGAAAGGACAAACATGAATACCACCTGTAGTCAGGCAAAAAGCCAACTCAGCCGAAGCTGAAATTCAGTCGTTTTTTTCAGGCAGGCAGGGGAACAGCAGAAAGCAGCTGATCAGCCCGAAATGCCAACGCCTGGCGGCGAGACCACCGCGCACACTGGCGTGCGACTGACAGGAGGGGGGTAATGACTGATCTGCCCGGGCTGCTGATTCCCGCACGGCACGACGCCAGCGTTGACCGCTGAATCGACTACCGCGTTGATGAGGGATGCAGGCATTGGGCTGATCTTTGCTCGAGGGATAAAAAAGTGAGTCCGAAACTCACCGTGCGCCGACTATAACCAGCGTTCGACATGGATTGCAACGACTTGACCAAAAGGCCAGTAACGACAGTCGGCAGAGTCCGCATTGTGCAGTTTGGGGCCGCTCTGGACTCCGTGAAGAACCATAAAAAAACCGCTCACAACAAGCGGTTTTTTTGTTTCCGAGAGCGCATGTCAGCCAAACAGCCAATACCCCAACAACGTCAGCACCGCCACCGCCAGTACTGGGCGTAGTACACGGTAGGCCTTGGGATTGCGCCGCTTCCATTGCTTGACCAAACCACTGAATTTATCGCTGGAGTTCTTGCTCCAGGCATAGACCTGGTTGATCCCGCCCACACGCTCGTCGTCCAGATTCTGCGGGGCCGTGGCGCGACCCAGCCAGGCGCTGATACTGCGATTGATGCGGGTCATGAAGCGATTGTTCAGTGGGCGCTCAATATCGCAGAACAGGATGACCCGGGTCTTTTCCGTTTCATTCTTGACCCAGTGCACGTAGGTCTCATCGAACATCACGTCCTCGCCATCGCGCCAGGCGTAAACCTGCCCGTCGACAAAGATGCGGCAATCATCGGAATTGGGGGTGGACAGGCCCAAGTGATAACGCAAGGAACCGGCAAACGGATCGCGATGCGGATTGAGATGGCTACCACCCGGCAGCAGCGCAAACATGGCGCCTTTGACGTTGGGAATACTGCTGACCAACTCCACGGTTCTCGGGCACAAGGCTGCGGCGGAAGGCAGCGGCTTGTCATACCACTTGAGATAGAAACGCTTCCAGCCCTTCTTGAAGAACGAGCCAAAACCGGCATCGTTGTTCTTCGCCGCCGCACGGATATACCCCTCGTCGAACAAGTGCATCGCTTCGTCGCGAATCACCTCCCAGTTGTCCTTGAGCACATCCAGTTCCGGGAACTTGCTGCGATCCAGGTACGGTTTCGAAGGCACACCGGAAAACAGGTACATCAAGGCGTTATAGGGGGCGAACAGTGCCGAATGGTTCACGAACTGACGCAAAACCGGCAGACGCGCCTTGCCGCGTAAATGCACATAGAGGGTGCTGCCGAGAAACAGCAGCAACAACGAGGCCTTCGCGGCAAACGATAAAGTCATCAACAACTCCTTTGAAGATAAGCAACACGTGCGCCACGTCCATTGCCCGACATGGCTGCTGGCATGATAAACACTACCGACCCGATGAAAAACCTGCACTTTTCAACATTCAATGTTAATGAATGTGCAACAAAGCATTTCTTAACATAAAACGCCTGAACGCGGGCTGATGCAGATCACCAATGTTCAGTACTTACTGCTGATTCTCCTG
Organism: Pseudomonas sp. GM55; assembly: GCF_000282395.1. NCBI lineage: Bacteria > Pseudomonadati > Pseudomonadota > Gammaproteobacteria > Pseudomonadales > Pseudomonadaceae > Pseudomonas > Pseudomonas sp. GM55. The sequence goes on from NZ_AKJJ01000010.1 coordinate 7,805, forward strand.
TTCGGTGAACAGATCACTGAACAGCATGCTCGACAGGTAACGCTCACCGGAATCCGGCAGGATCACGACGATGGTCTTGCCCTGCATTTCCGGGGTCTCCGCCAATCTTACGGCCACTGCCATGGCGGCGCCGCAGGAAATCCCGCACAAAATTCCTTCTTCCTGCATCAAGCGCAAGGCCATGGCCTTGGACTCTTCGTCGCTGACCAGCTCCACCCGATCGACCATCGACAAATCGAGGTTCTTGGGCACAAAACCGGCACCGATGCCCTGGATCTTGTGCGGGCTCGGCTTGATTTCTTCACCGGCCAGGGCCTGGGTGATCACCGGCGACACCGCTGGCTCTACCGCCACCGAGAGTATCGGCTTGCCCTGGGTATTCTTGATATACCGTGAAACTCCGGTGATGGTTCCGCCGGTTCCGACGCCTGCCACCAGCACGTCGACCGCGCCATCGGTATCGTTCCAGATTTCCGGGCCGGTGGTTTTTTCGTGGATGGCCGGGTTGGCCGGGTTGTCGAATTGAGCCGGCATAAAGTACTTCGACGGGTCGCCGGCAACAATTTCACCGGCTTTCTCGATGGCGCCCTTCATGCCTTTGGCCGGCTCGGTCAGCACCAGTTCGGCACCCAGTGCCTTGAGCACCTTGCGGCGTTCGATACTCATGGACGCCGGCATGGTCAGCATCAGTTTGTAGCCACGGGCGGCAGCCACGAAGGCCAGGCCGATGCCGGTATTGCCGGAGGTGGGTTCGACGATGGTCATGCCCGGCTTGAGTTTGCCGCTGCTCTCGGCATCCCAGATCATGTTCGCGCCGATCCGGCACTTGACCGAGTAACCGGGGTTGCGCCCTTCGATCTTGGCCAGAATGGTCACACCACGCGGCGCAATGCGATTGATCTGCACCAGCGGCGTGTTGCCGATGGAGTGGGCGTTGTCAGCGAAAATGCGGCTCATGGCTGGGTCCTTAACGACAGCATTGAAATAGGGCATCAAGGTAAGCCTCTTGCCCGCAGGCGTCCAGTCAGGTCGGACGGCCGCTTATCAGTGCGGTCTATGGCTTTGGATCGCCAGAGACATGCCACCATTCCAGCTTTTTTTGCAGATTTTACGCAATGGATTCGTCAAGGCACCCAATGCGCGGTATGAACGGCCCAAGCCGGATACTGGATGGAGTCACCAAGTGACGCACCATTCAGAGACTGAATAAGCCGTCTGCGTTCACAGTCGACCGGACACCGCGTTATAGTCGGGGCTGACTCTTTTATTGCGCCCCGCCCTGCCGCGTTCAGGTCGGCGTTACCGTTCGAGGATTAGCAGATGAAGTTCGAAGGCACCCAGGCCTACGTCGCCACCGATGACCTGAAGCTGGCGGTCAACGCCGCCATCACCCTGGAGCGGCCGCTGCTGGTCAAGGGTGAACCGGGCACCGGCAAGACCATGCTCGCCGAGCAACTGGCCGAATCCTTTGGCGCCAAGCTGATCACCTGGCACATCAAGTCCACCACCAAGGCTCACCAGGGCCTGTACGAGTACGACGCGGTCAGCCGCCTGCGCGATTCGCAGCTCGGCACGGAAAAGGTCCACGACGTTCGCAACTACCTGAAAAAGGGCAAGCTCTGGGAAGCCTTCGAATCCGAAGAGCGGGTGATCCTGCTGATCGACGAAATTGACAAGGCCGATATCGAATTCCCGAACGACCTGCTGCAAGAACTCGACAAGATGGAGTTCTACGTTTACGAGATCGACGAGACCATCAAGGCGAAGAAACGCCCGATCATCATCATTACCTCCAACAACGAAAAAGAGCTGCCTGACGCCTTCCTGCGTCGCTGCTTCTTCCACTACATCGCGTTCCCGGATCGCACCACGATGCAACGGATCGTCGACGTGCACTACCCGGACATCAAGAAAGACCTGGTCAGCGAAGCGCTGGACGTGTTCTTCGACGTGCGCAAGGTGCCGGGCCTGAAGAAGAAGCCTTCAACCTCCGAGCTGGTGGACTGGCTGAAGCTGCTGATGGCCGACAACATTGGCGAAGCGGTCCTGCGCGAGCGCGATCCGACCAAGGCCATCCCGCCGCTGGCCGGTGCGCTGGTGAAAAACGAACAGGACGTGCAACTGCTGGAGCGTCTGGCGTTCATGAGCCGTCGCGGCACCCGCTAAGAGGCTGATGCCATGCTGCTCAACCTGTTCAATGAAATGCGCGCAGCCAAGGTACCGGTCTCGGTGCGTGAGCTGCTGGACCTGATCAACGCGCTGAAACAGCGCGTGACCTTCGCCGACATGGACGAGTTCTATTACCTGTCCCGGGCGATCCTGGTGAAGGACGAAAAGCATTTCGACAAGTTCGACCGAGCCTTCGGTGCCTACTTCAATGGCCTGGAAAAACTCGACGACCACCTGCAGGCACTGATTCCGGAAGACTGGTTGCGCAAGGAGTTCGAACGCTCGCTGACCGATGAAGAACGGGCGGCGATCCAGTCCCTCGGTGGCCTGGACAAGCTGATCGAAGAGTTCAAGAAACGCCTGGAAGAACAGAAGGAACGCCACGCCGGTGGCAACAAGTGGATCGGCACCGGTGGTACCAGCCCGTTCGGCTCCGGGGGGTTCAATCCGGAAGGCATTCGGGTCGGCGACGCCGGCAAGCGCCAGGGAAGAGCCGCCAAGGTCTGGGACCAGCGCGAATACAAGAACCTCGACGATTCGGTCGAACTGGGCACCCGCAACATCAAGGTCGCCCTGCGCCGCCTGCGCAAGTTCGCCCGTCAGGGCGCGGCGGAAGAGCTGGACATCGATGGCACCATCGATCACACCGCCAAGGATGCGGGGTTGCTGAACATCCAGATGCGGCCGGAGCGGCGTAACACCGTCAAGCTGTTGCTGCTGTTCGACATCGGCGGTTCGATGGACGCCCACGTGAAGATTTGCGAGGAGTTGTTCTCGGCCTGCAAGACCGAGTTCAAGCATCTGGAGTACTTCTACTTCCACAACTTCATTTATGAATCGGTGTGGAAAAACAACATGCGCCGTACCTCCGAGCGCACCTCGACCATGGACCTGCTGCACAAATACGGCGCCGACTACAAAGTGATCTTCATCGGTGACGCTGCGATGGCCCCCTACGAAATCACCCAGCCGGGCGGCAGTGTCGAGCACTGGAACGAAGAAGCCGGTTACGTGTGGATGCAGCGGTTCAAGGAGAAGTACAAGAAGCTCATCTGGATCAACCCGTATCCGAAAGATACCTGGGGCTATACCTCGTCGACCAATATCGTGCGGGACTTGATTGAAGACCAGATGTATCCGCTGACGTTGCGTGGGTTGGAGGAAGGGATGCGGTTTCTTTCCAAGTAACCTCTCCTCTCTGTAGGAGCTGGCTTGCCAGCGAAGGCAGTCTTGATCCGTGTAGCGATAGATCAAACGCCTTCGCTGGCAAGCCAGCTCCTACAAGGGTCACCTAAAGCGCTGCAAATACTCGATCTGTTCGTGATGCGCCACATCCTGCACCACCGGTCGCAACCGCACCTTCGCCCCTGGCAAACATTGCGCCAACCGCGCCAGCGCCAGCGGCGTCAACGCTCCCAGACGCGGATAACCGCCAATGGTCTGCCGATCATTGAGCAGCACGATCGGCTGCCCGTCCGGCGGCACCTGCACGGCCCCCAACGGGATACCTTCGGAAATCATCGGTTTTCCCTGGTATTGCAACGCCGTACCCAACAGGCGAATGCCCATTCGGTCGGCGCGACTGTCGAGGTTCCACACGCTGTTGAACGCATCGAACAGGCTCTGCCCGCTGAACTCGCCAATCTGTGCACCAAGGACCAGATCCAACACCGGGTTGCCGGTGAAATCCGGCACGCATTCGCCCGACAATTCCCGCAGCAACATCACAGAATTGCCCGAATAGCTCAAACACGCGCCTTTGCCCAGCGCATGGCCCATTCCGTCCAGGCCGCCAAGCTCCTCACGGACCACCGTCGCGCTACTGCCCAATACTTTCGGTGCATCAAACCCACCCGGCGCCGCCAGATAGGCCCGGGCGCCGAGCAACGGTTGAGTGAATTGCAGACGCTGACCTTTGTGCAGCCTGAAACTGCGCCACGGTGCCAGCGCCTCGCCGTCCACCTGCGCGCCCAGATCCGCTCCGGCCAAGGCCAGCACGCAGTCTTCCTCGGCCACGACGGTGAACCCGCCGAGGGTGATTTCGATCACCGGCGCATCCAGTCCGTTGCCCAACAGCCAGTTGGCCCAAGACATCGAACGCCAATCGGCCGCTCCACCCTGGGTCACGCCCAGATGCCGCACGCCGAATCGACCGGCATCCTGCAACAGGCACAGCGCCGTGCTTGCTTCAATCATCAGACGGCTCATGCCAGGGCCTCCAGTGGCGAATCGTCACCGCCCAGGTTAATGAACTCGGCATGGCCGACCGCTTCGAACCGCACGGTGTCGCCGGGTTGCATCAGGCTGTAGCCATCGCGGTTGCGATCGAACAATCTGGCCGGCGTGCGGCCAATCAGGTTCCAGCCGCCTGGCGATACCACCGGGTAAGCCGCCGTCTGCCGTTCGGCGATGCCGACACTGCCGGCGGCGACTTTCTTGCGTGGCGTGTTCAGACGCGGCGCGGCGAGCACCTCTTCCACCAGCCCCATGAAGGCGAAGCCCGGCGCAAAACCCAGGGCGAACACCTGATACTCACGCTCGCAGTGACGACGGATCACCTCCTCCACCGCCAATCCGCTGCGCTGCGACAACAGGCTCAACTCCGGTCCGACGCTCAAGTCGTACCACACCGGCAACACATGACAGGTACCGCGAGTACGCGCATTGGGCGACAGATCGATCAGCGCCTGGGCAATCAACTCCCGGGCCTGGGCGGGACTCAGTGCGGTCAAGTCGTAATGCACCATCAATGTGGTGTAGGACGGCACCAGGTCGATCAGATGCGCACCAAATGCCGTGCGCAGACTTTCGCTGGCCGCCAGCATCCACGGCATGTTGGTTTCGGCAATTTCATCGAACAGGCGCACCATCAGACAATCCAGCGCCACCACTTCCACCCGCAGCTTCATGACGCACTCTGCCGGTTCAAGGCTTCACGGATGCGTTGCACGGCAGCGACCGAACTGGCGTTGTCGCCGTGCACGCAAAGGGTGTTGGCCTGCAAATGCAGGGCGCTGCCATCGCTGGCAGTGAGCTGACCGCCACGGGCAATGGTCAGCGCCTGCTCGACGATCTTTTCCGGATCGTGATGCACCGCTCCCGGCAGTTGGCGCGAGACCAGCCTGCCGGCGCTGTCGTAAGCCCGATCGGCGAAGGCCTCGAACCACAGCGTCACGCCGTATTCATCGCCCATTTGTTGGGCAGCGCTGTTGTCTTTGGTTGCCATCAGCATCAATGGCAGATTGCGGTCGTAGGACGCCACGGCTTGCAAGACGGCGCGCAATTGCACCGGGTTGGCCATCATGTCGTTGTACATCGCGCCATGGGGTTTGACGTAACTGACCCGGCCGCCCTGGGCCCGGCAGATGCCGTCGAGGGCACCGATCTGATAATGCAGAATGTCTTGCAGTTCCTGGGCGGCATACGCCATGGAACGGCGGCCGAACCCCACCAGATCCTGATAGGCCGGATGCGCACCAACCTGTACACCGTGGCTGAGGGCCAGGCTGACGGTCTTGCGCATGACGCTCGGGTCGCCGGCGTGAAAACCGCAGGCGATGTTGGCGCAATCGATGAAGGGCATGATTTCTGCGTCCAGACCCATGGTCCAGCTGCCGAAACTCTCGCCGATGTCGCAGTTCAATAGCAGGCGGCTCACACTGAACACTCCTGTTGGCTTTATTCTTTTTTGCTGCGGGACATATCTGTAAGAGAGTCCCGCAGGTTATCAGTTACTGGGCGTCGAGTTGCTTGCCACGGGTTTCCGGCAGGCTTAAGGCCGCGAGGATCACCACGCCATAGGAAACTGCCGCAAAGGCACCGATGCCTACGCTCAGCGGCACGGTCTGGCTGAGCAGTCCGATCAGCAGCGGGAACAACGCCGCCAGCGCCCGGCCGATGTTGTAGCAAAAACCCTGGCCCGAACCGCGAATGCGCGTGGGGAACAATTCGGTCAGGAACGCGCCCATGCCGCTGAAGATCCCCGAGGCGAAGAAGCCCAGCGGAAAGCCCAGCCACAGCATCACGCCGTTGCTGACCGGCAGTTGGGTGTAGAGCAATACGATGGTGAAGGAGCCGACGGCGAACAGGATGAAGTTCTTTTTACGTCCGAGGATGTCGGTCAAATAGGCGCTGATGACATAACCGACGTAGGACCCGATGATCACCATCGCCAGATAACCGCTGGTATTGAGTACGCTCAAACCGCGTTCGTTCTTCAGGAAAGTCGGCAACCAGGACGTGATCGCGTAGTAACCGCCCAGCGCGCCGGTGGTCAGCAATGAAGCGCGAATCGTGGTGAAGAGCATGCCGGGGGCGAAGATCTCGTAAAACTTCGACGGGTTGCTCGGTTCCTGTCTGGCTTTGGCTTCACGATAGATTTCCGGGTCCTTGACCAGACGGCGGACGAATATCACGAAGATTGCCGGCACGATGCCGAGGATGAACAGCGCACGCCAGGCGTCTTCCGGTGGCAATACCGAGAACAGCAGCGCATACAGAATCGCCGTCAGCCCCCAACCCAGTGCCCAGCCGGACTGCACCATACCAACGGCCTTGCCACGGTCCTGGGCACGAATCACCTCGCCAATCAGCACCGCACCGGCCGTCCACTCGCCGCCGAAACCGAAGCCCATCAGGGTCCGTGCAATCAGCAGTTGCTCGTAACTCTGGGCAAAGCCGCAGAGGAAGGTGAAGAAGGCAAACCACAGCACCGTCAGTTGCAAGGTGCGCACCCGACCGATGCGGTCGGAGAGAATCCCGGCCACCCAGCCACCGATGGCCGAAGCGATCAGCGTGCTGGTGTGAATCAGCCCGGCCTGGCCGGTGGTGATGCCCCACATGGCAATCAGGGTCGGCACCACGAAGCTGAGCATCTGGGTGTCCATGCCATCCAGGCCATAGCCGATCTTGCAGCTCCAGAAGGTGCGGCGTTCCTGCTGATTGATGTTGCGATACCAGTCGAAAGGTCCCGGGCGGGCCGAGGCTTTCGGAATGACGGTAGTGTCGGGCGCACTCATGGCAAATCTCCGCGCTGATTTTATTGGTATTGTTCTGAGCCCCGACGACGCCTATCGTGGGAACCGGATGCGTCGATTCTTGGACGCGCGCCCCTGCTGCGTCCAACTAATAAAAACCCGCCCTAGACATAAGAAATCTTTATCCCATGAACCTGAAGTTTCTCGAGACCTTTGTCTGGGTCGCCCGACTCAAGAGTTTCCGCCTGACCGCCGACAAGCTCTTCACCACTCAGGCCTCGATTTCCAGCCGCATCGCCGTGCTTGAAAGCGAGCTTGGGGTAAAGCTGTTTCTGCGTGACTCGCGCGGCGTGAGCCTGACACCCGAAGGCCTCAAAGTGCTTGATTACGCCGAGCAGATGATGGACACCATGCAGGCCCTCAAGCAGTCGATCGAAACCCGCTCGAGCAAGGCCGGACGCGTGCGCATCGGCGTGATGGACACGGTGATCCATACCTGGCTCAGCCCGTTGGTGGCGCAGATGACCGATCACTACCCGCTGGTGGAAATCGAACTGGTGGCCGATACCTCGCTCAACCTCTGCGATCAACTGCAAAAAGGCTTTCTCGATGTGATCCTGCAGACCGACCTGCTGCGCCAGGAAAGCGTGCGCAGCCTGGAACTGGCCAGCCACCCCATGGGCTGGATTGTCGCCAGCAATTCCCTGTACAACCGCGAGTATTCAGGCGTCGCCGATCTGGCGAATGAGCGGATCATCACCTACTCGAAAAACTCCCATCCGCATCAGGAAGTGCTGGCCCTGATGCAGGCCAATGGCGTGATGGCACCGAGGCTGAACTGCGTGAATTCGGTGTCGGCGATTACCCGCTTGTTGCGCGATGGCTTCGGTATCGGCGCCTTGCCACCAGTGCTGGTGGCCGAAGAACTGGCGCGCGGCGAATTGACCTTGCTGGACATCGATCAACGACCACCCGACTTGCAGGTAGTGGTGTCCTGGCGGGTGGGCGTTGAGTGGGTCGAGGAGATTGTGACGTTGTGTCAGCAGGTGTTGGAGGAATATGCGCAGAAGGTGGGTGAAGACTACATCCTTTTGCAGCGCTGAACGGCCTCTGTAGGAGCTGGCTTGCCAGCGATGGCGCCGTGCCTGACACACCGCGCCGCCTGAATCGCTGGCAAGCCAGCTCCTACAGGTTCACTTTTACAAGCCGCGCAAATCCCGCTCTTCGATCGGCCGGCTCTGGCGCAGACGCTTACCGCCCAGCACCACCCAGTCAATCAGCCGGAACAGGCATTCCAGGCCAAACGACAGCAGCAAGGCGCCGCTCATGCCCCAGACCATCGCTTCCGGCGTCAACAGGATCTGGTAGCTGTAGCCATTCCAGGTTTCCTTGCGGATGTCCGGATCAGCGGCCAGCACCACTTGCAGGAAGCGGATGTACCACGGTCCTTGCATCGCCTGAAATTGCTTGTCCAGCGCCAGTTGGCGGGTCAGCAGGTTACTCAGGCTGTCGGCGTCGCTGCGAAAGATCGGGTCTTCGCTGGCGCGGTAATGGGCCACCAGGGCCTGCATGTCACCTTTGAAGAACTGATTGGCGGTGTTCTGAAAGCCGCTCAATCCGGCTTGCGCTTCGATCAGATGGGCCTCGACCCGCTTGGCGTAATCGCCGATGAAGCCCGGCACCTGGACACCGATCAACAGGCCCGCCGCAAACAACACCAGCCGTAGATAACTGAGCAACATGCAAGGAATCCTTATTCGGTCGTGCCCTGACTGACGCATTCGCCGCGTCGCCACAGGCTCCATTGACCCGGTTCGTAACGGGTCCAGGTTTCGTTTTCGGTCAGGGGTTCGGTGGCGATGACGGTGACCACATCGTTAGGCGTGGTTTCGGCCTGAAAGTCGACGATCACGTCGACATCTTTCAAGCGTGCCGGGCCAAAGGGTGCGCGACGGGTGATCTGCGCCAGTTTGGTCGAGCAATAGCAGAACAGCCAGTCGCCGTCGCTGAGCAGGCAGTTGAACACACCTTTGCTGCGGTATTCGGCGCAAGCGGCCACCAGATCCGGCAGCAACGCTTCGACCTCGACCGGCTCGGGGAACGCCGCACGCACACGGTTGAGCAAATCGCAGAACGCCGCTTCGCTGTCGGTATCACCCACGGGGCGATAGAAACTGGCCGCGGGCTGAAAGTCCGCCAACTGGCCGTTATGGGCGAAACACCAGTTGCGTCCCCACAGCTCTCGAACGAATGGATGGGTGTTGGACAGGCAGACCTTGCCGACGTTGGCCTGGCGGATGTGCCCGATCACCACTTCGCTCTTGATCGGATAGCGCTGCACCAGGTTCGCGACTTCCGACTCGCAGCTTGCCGCCGGGTCCTGGAACAGCCGCAGCCCCCGGCCTTCATAGAAGGCAATGCCCCAACCATCGCGGTGTGGACCGGTGCGTCCGCCGCGCTGCATCAGCCCGGTGAAGCTGAACACGATATCGGTCGGGACATTGGCACTCATGCCCAATAACTCACACATGCTCGGACTCTCGCTCAATCGCAGGGGCAAGGTTACAAACGGGGTTCGACTCGCATCCGCTGAGGATTGCTCGGCACGGGAGGACGACCGTAACGATCATCGCCGGCACCGCCGAACGGTTGATCATGCTCAGGCTCGTCGGCACGGACGGCGGCTTTGGTGGCAGCCTCACGCTCCTTGCGGGCGTTGGCGGCGCGCTCGATGGGGAAACGGATCGCCACCAGCACCAGATAGAGGCCGAACGCGATCATGCCGTACATGAACAGATCGGATATCGCCCGCCAGGCGTTGTTGCCGACCTTGAACAGCAGGTCGAGTGCAGTAATGGCGACGGCCGGTGCGACTTTTTCCTTGACCGGATCGATGATGGTCGGGCTGAACAGCAACACGGCCATCGCCAGCCGCAGCGGCTCACGCAGCCAACGCCACATCCAGCGGGTCAGGCGCATCCACACCAACAGGCAGCCCAAAGCGGCAAAGGCGTAGAGGCCCCAAGCGATCAGATAGTCGTTCTCGGTCATGGTGTCCATGGCAAGGCAGGCAAAGAGGCGCATATGATAACGGCTTTTCGCCCATCAGGCTGCATCAATGGCAGTCAGGCACCTGATGGAACCTGTGGGAACAGGTTGCGAAGCCCCTATTCCGTACACTGTTCGAGAGCCCTTCATGCCCCTATCCGCCAACACTTGCGACGCCCCGATTGCCCACAAGGCTGATGGCTCCGACCCGTATGCCTGGCTGCAAGAGCGCGACACCGATGCAGTGCTCGACTACCTGAAAGCCGAAAACCGCTATCAGGAAGCGCAGACCGCCGACCAGGCCGGGCTGCGCGAAACCCTTTTCGAGGAGATCAAGGGGCGGATTCTCGAAACCGATTTGTCCCTGCCCTCGCCGTGGGGACCGTATCTGTACTACACCCGCACCATGGCGGGCGATGAGTACGCCCGGCACTACCGCTGCCCGCGTCCGGCCGATGACAGCCTGACCCTCGACGAAAGCCGCGAACAATTGCTGCTGGACCCGAACGAACTGGCCAACGGCGGCTTCTTTTCCCTGGGGGCGTTCAGCATCAGCCCGGATCATCAGCGCCTGGCCTACAGCGTCGACGCCAGTGGCGATGAAATTTACACGTTGTTCGTGAAGGAACTGTCCGACGGCCGCGTCAGCGAGCTGGAATTCCAGGACTGTGACGGCAGCATGACCTGGGCCAACGACAGCCTGACGCTATTCTTTGGCGAACTGGACGACACCCATCGCCCGCACAAGCTGTACCGCTATCGACTGGACGGCACGGCGGCCGAAGAAGTGTTCCATGAGCCGGACGGTCGCTTCTTCATGCATTGCTACCGTTCAAGCTCCGAGCAGCAATTACTGCTGTCCGTGGGCAGCAAGACCACCAGCGAAGTCTGGGTCCTCGACGCCTCCCAGCCCCAACAGGCGTTCACCTGCCTGGCACCACGGGTCGAGGATCACGAATACGACGTCGATCACGGTACACGCGACGGTCAATGGACCTGGTTCATTCGCAGCAACCGTGACGGTATCAATTTCGCCTTGTACACGGCCGTCGATACCGGCGCCGCGCCGACCGAAGCCGAGTGGCAGAACCTGATCCCCCACAGCGACACGGTGATGATCGACGGCATCAGCCTGAACACCGGGGCCATGACCCTGAGTCTGCGGGTCGGCGGCTTGCCGATCATCGAAGTTCACCCGCAAGGCCTGGCGCCTTATCGCGTGCAACTGCCGGATGCGGCCTACAGCCTGCATGTGCAAAACAGCCTGGAATTCGAAAGCGAGCGGATTCGCCTGCGCTACGAAGCGTTGAACCGTCCGGCGCAAATCCGCCAACTGGACCTGGCCTCTGGCGAGCAGAAAGTCCTCAAGCAAACCCCGGTGCTTGGCCCGTTCGATGCCGACGACTATGTCAGCCAGCGCCTGTGGGCCACTGCGCCGGACGGTACGCAAGTGCCCATCAGCCTGGTGATCAAGCGCACAGACCTGGGCAAACCCGTGCCGCTGTACCTCTACGGCTATGGCGCCTATGGCGAAAGCCTCGACCCATGGTTTTCCCATGCGCGCCTGAGCCTGCTGGATCGTGGCATGGCGTTTGCCATTGCCCACGTGCGTGGCGGCGGCGAACTGGGGGAAGCCTGGTATCGCGCCGGCAAGCAGGAGCACAAGCACAACACCTTCAGTGACTTTATCGCCTGCGCCGAGCACCTGATCGCCCAAGGCTTTACCACTGCAGCGCAGTTGGCGATCAGCGGCGGCAGCGCCGGTGGCCTGCTGATCGGCGCGGTGCTCAATCAACGGCCGGAGCTGTTTGGCGCGGCCATCGCCGAGGTGCCGTTCGTCGACGTACTCAACACCATGCTCGACCCTGACCTGCCATTGACCGTGACGGAATACGACGAGTGGGGCAACCCTGAGGAGCCGGACGTCCATGATCGGATCAAGGCCTACGCCCCCTATGAAAATGTCACCGCGCAAGCTTATCCGGCGACCCTGGTGATCGCCGGTTACAACGACAGCCGTGTGCAGTATTGGGAAGCGGCCAAGTGGGTGGCGAAACTGCGCGCGACCAAAACCGACAACCAGCCACTACTGCTCAAGACAGAACTGGGTGCCGGGCATGGCGGGATGAGCGGTCGATATCAGGGATTGCGTGACGTAGCACTCGAATATGCATTTTTGTTCAAGGTTTTGGGCATTGCCTGAGGAACCTGGCGCGGTGTGCCGGTCTTAATTGCGTACACCGGCGGCCGATACAACACGTATCCCCTGTGGGAGCGAGCAAGCTCGCTCCCACAGGGGATTTGCAGTGAGTTCAAACTCGAGTCAGCAACAATCACAAAAAAGACCGTGACGACATGTCTGAATCAACTTTTCTGAACAACGAAATTCGCGACTGGCTGATGGATTGCGGCCTGTTCAATCAACTGCTGCCGGCGGACTTCGCCGCGGCTTCGGGCTACTTCAGCATCAGCACCATTGCCCAGGGCGAGGAGATCTTCCAGGAGGGCGATGCCGGCAGTTTCATGTGCATCATCCATACCGGTCAGGTGGCGGTGCAGAAAACCACCGCTGACGGGCAACGAGTCACCATCGCCACGTTGCGCAGCGGCCGCTCGTTCGGCGAAATGGCCGTGCTCGACGGCGAACGGCGCTCGGCCAGTTGCGTGGCCGCAAGCAACTGCCAGTTGCTCAACCTGGGCAAGGACTCGCTGGAAAAGATGCTCAACGACGCACCGAAAATCGCCGCCAAGATCATCCGCGCCCTCGCCGTGTCCCTCTCCAAACGCCTGCGCATGGCCGACGGCCAACTGCTTTCGCAGCAGGTCTAGCCGCCCGGCGACTTGGGTTTCGGCGGATTGGGTTCCAGGCCCGGTATCGGCTGGTCCTTGGTCGGTGGGCTCGGCATTTCAATCGGCACCAACGGCGGACCGCTACTGCCGGGGCCGACTTTAGGCAAAGGCACCGGGCTGATTTGCGGGTATGGCGTGGGCGTCGCGGTGCCGGGCGAACCTGGCATCGGCGCGGGGCTTACGGGAATCGATTGCAACTGTTGAGCCGGCACTGCAGTTATCGAGAGCGCGGCCAGGGCAATGACCGTTAGAATGGTGCGCTTCATCAATGGCTCCGTTGGCCTTGTCGTCATAAGCAGGCTACTCCCAACTGCGTCTGTTTGCCCTCCCCTGTGCAGCCAATTTTCTTCAAGTGAGCCCCATGAAACGTTTCGTTCTGCTGGACACCACCCCCATTCCTGAAAACGGCGGTGCCCTGTGCCTGTTCGAATACGGCGAGGATTTCGTCATCAAGATCCAGGGTGGCGATGGCGGGCAATTGATGAACACGCGCATGCATGGCTCCGAAGATGCCCTGGCCGAGATCCCGTGTCGCAAAGTCGCCGGTCGACCGAACTCACGGGTGCTCATCGGCGGCCTGGGCATGGGTTTCACCCTCGCCTCGGCACTCAGGCACCTGGGCAAGACCGCCGAAGTGGTGGTCGCCGAACTGGTGCCCGGTGTCGTTGAGTGGAACCGTGGACCGCTGGGCGAGAAGGCTGGCAATCCGCTGCTCGACCCGCGGACAGTGATTCGCATGGAAGACGTGGCAAAAGTCCTGCAAGCCGAACCCCAGGGCTTCGATGCCATCATGCTCGACGTCGACAACGGCCCCGAAGGCCTGACCCAGAGAGCCAACAGCTGGCTGTACTCGGCCGGCGGGCTGAGCGCCTGCGCCAAGGCCCTGAGACCAAAAGGTGTGCTGGCCGTCTGGTCGGCCAGCGCCGACCGGCAGTTTTCCGACAAACTGAAGAAGGCCGGCTTCAAGGCTGATGAAGTGCAGGTCTTCGCCCATGGCAACAAAGGCACCCGCCACACCATCTGGATTGCCGAGAAGCTCAAGGGCTGAGCTAAACTTCGCTTAATACCGTCATTAGTCTTTCTGCAAAGGTGAACCCATGAGTTCGTCCACCCCGACCAACACGTCCAAGCTGGATCGCATCCTCGCCGACAACCAGCGCGACAAGGAAATGGGCTACCGCGACAAGGCCCTGAAGATGTACCCGCACGTCTGTGGCCGCTGCGCCCGTGAGTTTTCCGGCAAGCGCCTGAGCGAACTGACGGTGCACCACCGCGACCACAACCACGACAACAACCCGCAGGACGGCTCGAACTGGGAGTTGTTGTGCCTGTACTGCCACGATAACGAACACTCGCGGTATACCGACCAGCAGTATTTCGACGAAGGCTCGCTGAGCACGCCGAAGATCGCCAAGGCCACGCATAACCCGTTTGCTGCGTTGGCGGGATTGATGAAAAAAGAAGATTGAACATCTTCAGTGCCTGAACTGGCCTCTTCGCGGGCAAGCCCGCTCCCACAGGTTCTGTGAACGCCACATATCACTGTGGGAGCGGCGGTGCGACGATTCGACTTGCCCGCGATAGCAATGGTTCAGACACCACAAGTCTTGAATCTGCCCGCCCTCCCCCAATCCCCGTATAATCGCGCTTTTTTCCCGAAAGGCACCCCGCTCGTGGCAGACAAACGGTACAGCTGCATTGGTTTGTATAACCCCAAATCACCGGAAAACGTCGGTTCCGTGATGCGAGCCGCTGGCTGTTATGGCGTGGCGTCGGTGTTCTACACCGGCAAGCGCTATGAGCGCGCCGCCGACTTCGTTACCGATACCAAGCGCGTGCACTACGACATCCCGCTGATCGGCATCGACGACCTGAAGAAAATCCTGCCCCTCAATTGTGTGCCCGTCGCCGTGGAACTGGTCGAAGGCGCTCGCCCGTTGCCGGAGTACACCCACCCGGATCGCGCGATCTACATCTTCGGCCCGGAAGACGGATCGCTGGATAAAGAGATTCGCGACTGGTGTGAAGACGTGGTCTACATTCCGACCACTGGTTGCATGAACCTGGCCGCCACGGTCAACGTCGTGCTCTACGACCGCATGGCCAAGGGGCTCAATACCCGCTCGGGGCCAAAATTCCGCTGAATCGCCGCACATCCGATTGAACAAGCTGCCTGCCCGGGCAGTCAGCTTATCTATCGATCACCGAAGCCTGGAGACAGACCATGAGCGAACTCAAACCCGTCGAGCGTATCGAATCCACCCCGTTCCAGAGCCCTTCCGGGCAGAACGTGCAGGGCTGGGAACGCATCGGCTCCCTGGCCGGCGGCGTGGTGATGGTGGGCAAGGGCCTGCGTCGAGGCGGGATCTTTGGCCTGATCCAGGTGGCCATCGGCGGCGTGGCCCTGGCACGCGGCATTACCGGCCACAGCTCGGCGAAAAGCCTGCTGGAGAAAAGCCGTCAGGACATGAACAACGTGCGGGCGAAAATCCAGCGGGCGGGTGAAGAACTGAGCCAGTTGAAAGCCAATTCCGAGGCGGCGACCAAAACCGCCAGCGTTACCGGCAAGCCGAAAGCCGGGGTTTGAATCCGGATTTGCGCTGAGGCAACCGGCCCCTTCGCTGGCAAGCCCGCTCCTACAGGTGATCTACCCGTGTAGGAGCTGGCTTGCCAGCGAAGACGGAGTTACTGGATTAACTCGGTATTCAATACCTTGGAAGAACCACCAATCACGCTCTCGCTGAGCTGAACAAACGCCTGGGTATCGATATTCCCCTGCCGCATCGCCCCGCGCAACACGTCGTCCAGCGAACGCTTGTTATGGGTTTTCAGGCGAATTTCGCGATCCAGTTCCTGCAGCAACACCACTGCCCTGGCCAACTGCGTGGGGTTGATCCGCTCACTGCGCAGCGTGGTGACTTTCTGGCTGATCCTGACCAGTTTGCCGTGCAGGTTCTCGTAGCGTTCATCGCTCATGCCGCCGGCCCGGCGCACCAGTTCGATCGCGTAATACTCGGCAAAGCCTTCACTGATCCAGTCACTGCGTTGCGTGCCGTTGATCCGCCCGAACATCTGGGCCAACTCACGGACCAGGGCACTTGTGCCACTTTCGCTGACCAACGGCAGGTGACTGTTGAGATAGATCGACTCGTGCGCCGACTGACTGCCGCGCCACATTGGATCACTGGCGCCGACGATCAGCAGCTTGCCTGGGTGACGCGGATACAGCGCCTGCACTTGCGGCCAGACGAAGGTCAGCAGCGTCAGCACATCCATGCGGCGCATCCCCTGCCCCATTGGCGAGGCGACGGTGACTTCAGTCTCGCCCAGACGCGTACGGCGGCTGCCAAGCTGGCCGGCGAGCATCCAGCCTGTGGGCCGGTCGAACAGTCGGGAGGGGTTATCGATGCGGAATTTGTTCTGACCGATGCGTGGCCACGCGGTTTCAACGCTTTTCCAGCCACTGGGCAGCTCGAATTCAAGGCGTGAAACCAGTTCGATGCCGTCCTGTTGATCGAGTCTGGCCGCCGGCACCAGATCTTCGCCGCGCATCAACGCCCAGTTTGGCGTCATGCGCGTGTCGAAGCTTCCGCTCTTGCGCCCGTGGCTGATACTCACGCGGTAGGTCAGGCTGGCCTTGTCAGCCGTCGGGCGCCAGACACCTCGCGCCGCTTTGCCGGGGGTCAGTTGCCATTGGCCGTCGGCCTTGAAATCGCTGTAGCGACTGCCGTCGCCGAGGTCGAAATCCAGGCTGCGCACCGCCGAACCCTGGGCGAGCGTCAGGCGCACTTCGGCCTGATCGCTCTGCGGCAACAGGTGCACGTGATAATCCAGATTGACCTTGTTCACTGCCCATACGGGCGAATACACGCCCAGTAAACCGATGACCCACGCCTGCCGCCATCCCACAGCCATACACACTCCTTCGTGAAACGTTAACCGTTTGGCCGTCAGCCTGCGCGGAAAATCAGGTGATCTTCCCAATCGTCTTCCGGCACGCTGCCTTCGGCGAGCATGCGCCCGGACTGGGAAATCCGCTCGTGATGTACCGCATCGCGATCACCGCACACCAGGTGATGCCACAACGGCAGGTCCTTGCCTTCGCTGACCAGACGATAGCCGCAGGTCGGTGGCAGCCATTTGAATTCATCGGCCTTGCCCGGCGTGAGCTGGATACAGTCCGGCACGGAGTCACGACGGTTGGGATAGTCGGTGCACTGGCAGGTTTTCAGGTCCAGCAATTTGCAGGCGATGCGCGTGTAATAAACGCTGTTGTCGTCTTCGTCTTCAAGCTTTTGCAGGCAGCACAATCCACAGCCGTCGCACAGCGACTCCCATTCCTCCTGATCGAGTTGATCGAGGGTTTTGCGTATCCAGAACGGTTCTACTTTGGCGGCCATGGTTCGAGCATCGACATCAGGTGGTGAAAAGGCCGCCAGTCTAGTGCCCGAAGCCCCTTGGGCCAAGCATTGGCGACTGCCGGTAGAACGGGCTTGTCAGTTTATGCGCTGCCAAGTAGGGTTTTGCGTCGCTCCCACTTTCAAACGTAGCAAGGAATCTCTTGATGAGTGCTAACCCACGCGTTGCCGATTACGCCATTCACCCTCAGTTCACCGATCGCTGGTCGCCCCGCGCCTTTACTGGCGAAACGATTCCAGAGGAAACCCTGCTGAGCTTCTTCGAAGCCGCCCGCTGGGCACCTTCGGCCTACAACTCGCAGCCGTGGCGCTTCCTCTACGCACGTCGCGACACGCCGAACTGGGAGCGTTACCTGGGCCTGCTGAACGAATTCAACCGCAGCTGGGCACAACATGCTTCGGCCCTGGTGATCGTGATTTCGAAAACCACCTTCGCCGCGCCTGGTGCCACCGAAGAAACCCCGGCCCTGTGGCACACCTTCGACACCGGTTCCGCCTGGGGCCACCTGGCCTTGCAAGCGAGCCTGAGCGGCTGGCACACCCACGGCATGGCCGGCTTCGATCAGGAACTGACCCGCAAGGAGCTGAATATTCCTGAAGGCTACGCCCTGCACGCCGCCGTCGCGGTGGGCAAGCTGGGGGACAAGGCAAGCCTGGCGGATTACCTGCAAGCCCGTGAAGAACCCAGCCCGCGTCGTCCATTGAGCGAGTTGGCGGCTGAAGGTGACTTCAGCCTCTAAGCCCTGTAGGAGCGAGCTTGCTCGCGAAGGAGTGTCAGCTACCTTGGTGTCGACTGACACACCATCGCGAGCAAGCTCGCTCCTACACAGCCAGGCAAGCGATGAGCTCAATACCCGCGATCGAAATCCACTTCCCCGCGCAACGCTTCTCCGGCCTGATACGCCTGCAGGTTTTCGACAAACAGCTTCACCATCATCGACGGCGAAGTCGGTGCCGAACTGTGGCCGGTCAGCAGCAGGCCCCAGGCCGTCCAGAATGGATGTCGCTGGGGCAATGGTTCCTGACGGCACACGTCGATCACCGCGCCAGCCAGATGCCCTTCCTTCAAGGCCTCCACCAGATCCGCATCAACCACCGCCACACCGCGCCCGGCGTTGATGAACAACCCGGTCGGCTTGAATTGCTTGAACAGCGCCGCGTCGTAGATATCGTGGGTGTCCGGCGTGTTCGGCAGCAGATTGACCACGTAATCGACCTCACCGACCAGCCGCGGCAGATCCGCCAGTGAACCGACTTCGATAAACGGTGCCTGCTCCCGCGCGCGGCTGGCAACGCCATACAACTCGACGCCAAACGGCACAAGGAACTGCGCGACACTTTGACCGATGTCACCCGTGCCGACGATCAGCACCTTACGCCCCGCCAGGCTCTGGCCGTGGCGGCTGTCCCATTTGCGCTCGACCTGGCTGACCAGCCGCGCCAGCACTTCACGTTCGTGACCGAGCATATAGGTGAGCACATACTCGGCCATGACTTGTCCGAAGATGCCGACTGCACGGGTCAGCCGATAGTGTCGCGGCAAGCCATCGGCCAGCAGCGGCGTAATGCCGGCCCAGGTCGATTGCAGCCATTGCGGTTGATGGCCCTGGCGTAACAGGGTCGCCAGTAAATCAGGCTGGCCGAGCCATACCGGGCAATCGGCAGCCTGACTGGCCAGTTCGGCGGAGTCACCGCTGGTCAGCACCTCCAGATCCGGTGCCGCCTCGCGCAACAGTTGGGCGTACACGGGGTGGTCGTGTTCAGCAATCAGGACGCGCATGCTTCAAACCTTTCAAAAACGGTGCAGACGGCCGCCGACAGAGCGGTGCTCCGTCAATGCTGCCATCGCTAAAATCAATCAGTGTTTCATAACCACTCTGAACAGAGCCTGTCTGCCGCTCACACCGGATCGTTGCGACGCAACAACTCTTCCGGCAAGTGCTCGATGTACTCGTCTTCGGCAGGCGGCATTTGCAGGTGATAACCCTGTTTTTCGAGGTTTTCCAGTACGACCGCGATGTCCTCGCGCGACAGCTTGCGCTCGGGGGTCAGCACCATGTCGAACGCATGGATGGCCTTGCCGAAGGCTGCCATCAGGGCATCCGGCACACGCTCCAGAGCATCGCTCTTGAGCACATACAGATACATTTCGTTTTTCTTCGAGCTGCGGTAGATGGAGCAAATACGTTTCAAGGCTGTTCTCCGGCGGTGGCCAGGCTGTCGAGCAGCGTCTGACCCATCAATTCGCGGCGCCAGCCACGCAGCGAATCAGGCAATTGGTAGGGACCATTGGGAAAGCCGCTCTTGAGCAGCGCTTCCAGGGTTTTCTTGCGCAGCATCAGTTCCGGCGCAATGTTCAGGCGCTCGGCTTCGGCCTGGCCGATGGCTTTCAACTGCTTGAGTAGCACGGCAGCGTCAACCGGTAATGGCTCCGCCACGGCCGGCGGCCATTGATCAGGCGACACACTGCCAGAGCGCTTGATCAGATCAAGCAGAAACTCGCCGTCCTGACGCACGGTACGCGGGTGCATGTCTTCGATTTTCGCCAGGGCACCGAGGTTGTCCGGCTGCGTGCGAGCCAATGGCCACAGCGAATGCTCGCGGATAATCCGGTTGCGTGGCAGATCACGGGCGCGAGCTTCCTTTTCGCGCCAGGCGCAGAGCTCACGCAAAACGGCGAGCTGGGCGCGGGACAGCTTCCAGGCCAGCTTGGCATCGCGATAGACCTCGTTAGGGTCGATCTCGCGGCGCAGGTTGGCCACCAGTTCGGCGCCGTCTTCCAGGACCCAGACGTATTTGTCGTCAGACAGCTTTGGACGCAGCTTTACGAAGACTTCAGCCAAATGCACGGCGTCTTCGGCCGCATAGCTGATCTGGGTTTCGGAAAGCGGGCGTTGCAGCCAGTCGGAACGGGTTTCCCCCTTGGGCAGGTCGATGCCGAGCACTTCCTGCACCAGACGCGAATAGCCCATGGAAAAACCGAGGTTCAGGTAAGCGGCAGCCAACTGCGTATCGAACAGTGGCGCCGGCAGGCTGCCGGTCAGGCGCAGCAGGACTTCGAGGTCTTCACTGCACGCGTGGACAACTTTGACCACGGCCGGGTTTTCCAGCAACGCGGCCAATGGCTGCCAGTTGTCGATGGTCAGTGGATCAATCAGGTAGGCGCGTTCGCCATCGCCGACCTGTAGCAGACCGGCGATCGGGTAGAAGGTGTCGACCCGCATGAATTCGGTGTCGAGGGCAACGAATGGCAACTGTTGCCACTCGGCACACAACCGTCCGAGGCTATCGTTGTCGCGAATCCAGTGAATATCGATGGCCACACGGCTCTCCCTTGAAGAATGGCGCGCAGTATATATCGCCCCCGGCGATTTCCGCGCATCCACTGAACAAGAGCGTTAGCGAAAATTACTGCGTGACATACAGAATAGTCCGACAAAGTCGGGCTAGCTGGTCTTACCCAGCACGTAGATCCGCATCCGCGCACAACCGGGCAAAAAGTCCTGATGGCTGAGCAAACGGAAACCCGCCTGCCTGAACTCGCTTTCCACCTCGGCCTTGCTCGGCAACGGCCCTTCCACGCCTGAACGCGCGCCCTTGAAGCGACCGCCGAGGCGCACCGCGACAATCACCGTATCGCGACTGACCCGGCAAAACTCGCCAAGCATCGCCAGACGATGTTCCGGGTTGGCAAGGTACTGAAACAATTGCATGCAAAAGATGCAGTCAACCGCGTTCTCCGACAAGCCAATCGTGAACGCGGAGCTTTGAAAGGTCTTGATCCGCTTCAACAGACTCTGCGGGTGATGCGTACGGGCATGATCGAGGATGTCCTGGGACGGATCCGTCGCGAGAATCACCCGATTGGCATGTTCGGCCAGCACCGGCCAGAAACGCCCCACACCGCAGGCCACGTCAAGGATCAACCCCGGCTCGCCGGCGACCTTGAGTGCATTGCGCACCAAACGCTCCTCACGCCAGAGCGCCAGACGCCCGGCCAGACCCGGCGCTTGCGGCTGAAGGCAGACGCGCGCATGTTCCTGGTCGTAGCGCCGGGCAATCTCAAGCTCGATGGCGGATGGGGGCTGAGCGGACATGTGCAATGGCTCTTGATAAAAGTTCTACAAGCCGCAGGTCGGCGGCCGCCGCGTGAAACGAAACCGGAGCACTCAATCTTTGGCCAACGCACCGTCGACCACTGGACCACGACATCCGGCAAACATGTCCAGATCCTGGTTATAGACCTTGCTGTTGACCTCCAGCAGCCCAAGCATCGAATGAAACAGGTTGTCCTGACTCAAGGGTTTTTCGCGACTCTGCTGCAGGCAATGGGTATCTACCGCAAACGACTTTTTATAGCTGTCGGAGAACCAGGCAAACATGGCTACATGCTTTTGCTGTTCCGGGGCCAGCATGTAAGGCGTGCCGTGGAGGAACAAGTTGTATTCACCCAGGGACTCGCCGTGGTCCGACAGATACAACATCGCGGTATCCACTTTGCCCTGGTTACTGCGCAACAGATCGATCAAGGTCGACAGCACATGGTCGGTATAGACCAGGGTGTTGTCGTAGCCGTTGACGATACTTTCGCGACTGCAATTGTTCAGGGCGTTACTCTCGCAAACCGGGGTAAAACGTTCGAATTCTTTCGGGTAACGCTTGAAGTACTCCGGACCGTGGCTGCCCATCTGGTGCAATACCAATACGGTGTCTTTGTCCAGGGTATCGATGAAATGTTGCAATCCTTGCAACAGGATTTCGTCGCGGCATTCACTGTTGGCGCACAGCGCCGGATCTTTCAGATTGCTGACGTCTTCAATGGTGACGCGATCGCACGTACCTTTGCAGCCTGACTGGTTGTCACGCCAGATCACATCGATACCTGCATGCTTGAGCACATCCAGCAGGCCTTCTTCGTTCTTTGCCTTGCTGGCGTTGTAGTCCTTGCGCCCCATATTGGAGAACATGCAAGGCACCGATACGGCGGTTTCAGTACCGCAGGAGTGCACATCGGTGAAGGCGATCAGGCCGTCTTCCTTACTCAGTTTCGGCGTGGTGTCGCGGCTGTAGCCAAGGATGCCGAAGTTCTCTGCCCGGGCACTTTCACCCACGACAAGAACAGTCAGGGATTTGCGCCCGTGAGTTTGCCAGGCCGGATTGCGTTGGGCATCTTCCCCGATTTTGACAAAGGGCTGTCGTGCAGTGGCTACTTTTTCACGCAAGAAACCAGCCGAGGCACCAATATAGTTGCTTGGCACCACCATCAGGCGCAATTCGTGGTGATTGCGAAACAACGAAGACAGGCCTTGGTAGTTAATCAGTGCAACACCACCAATGACTGCTGCCGAGGCAAAAGCCACCAAGACTTTACTCAGTAGCTCACGGTGCCAACGACGGTAATCAATCGGTGTCTTCCACAACAGCCAAGTCGGTAAAACACCCAATAGCAGGATATAAACAAACAACTTGAGCGACAGTAAGTCGCGCACTTCCGTAGCATTGGTTTCCGCAAAGTTACGCAACATGCCGGTGTCGATCAGAACACCATACTGACTCATGAAATACGCTACGCCCGCACTGATCATGAACAGCAGGGTCAGGACCGGCTTCAGCACCGGCCGGAAGGCCAGCAGGGTCAGTACAATGTTGAAGGCCGCGAAGATCATCACCCCGAAGGCCACGCGCATGACGATGCCTTTGCCATCGGATGCGGTGATTTCGAACAGGTGTTGCCAGAGTACAAAATTGAAGCCAACTAACAAAAATGCGCTGGCAATCAGTGTCACCCATTCGGGGCGCACGGCTTTAATCTTGAGCATGAGGTTCGGCGGGTCCTGAAAAGAAGTACCTTCGGCAAATGTGAAAATTTCATTTACCGAGGCAGCTCTAATTTTAGGTAGCCAACCATCAATTTTTTGTGAAAAAGAAGCCAACAATTAGTTGGCTTATAAAACCCGCCTGAAACTTCAGACTATTTGAGAATGGTTCAGCTCCGGTTCAGCTTCGACTCAAGCCTGGTGCAAGTACCAGCGCCAGTCCTGTTCACCGACCTCCCCCATGAATTGGCGATATTCGGCGCGTTTCACCGCCAGGTAGACACCGAGGAACTCCCCGCCGAACGCTTCCCGGGCCCAACTGGAGCCTTCCAGCGATCGCAATGTGGTCAGCCAGTCTGTCGGCAACAGTTTCGCAGCCTGGGCGTAGCCATTGCCCTCCACCGGCGCACCAGGGTCGAGTTGTTCACGGATACCGCGATGAATACCGGCCAGTATCGCCGCAGCCGCCAGATAGGGGTTGGCATCTGCGCCACAAATCCGATGCTCGATGTGCCGGGAATACGCCGGCCCGCCGGGTACGCGCAGGCTCACGGTGCGATTGTCCACGCCCCAGGTGGCCGCCAGAGGCGCATAGCTGTTGGCCTGGAATCGACGGTAGGAGTTGGCATTGGGGCAGAACAGCAACAGCGAATCGAGCAAGGTACTGAGCATGCCTGCGACAGCCTGCTTGAGCAGTGGCGTTCCATCCGGGGCTTCGCTGGCAAAGAGGTTGTTGCCGTCCTTGTCCGCCAGGCTCACGTGCATGTGCATCCCGGTACCGGCCAGGTCATCGAAAGGCTTGGCCATGAAGCAGGCTGTCATGCCGTGCTTGTGCGCCACACCCTTGACCAGACGCTTGTAGCGCACCGCTTCGTCCATCGCCTGCAACGCATCGGTGCGGTGCTCGAGGGTGATTTCCACTTGCCCCGGCGCGTATTCGGAAATGGCCGTACGCGCCGGAATCCCCTGGAGCTTGCAGGCGCTATAGAGATCGGCCAGAAACGGTTCGATCTGTTCAAGCTCGCGCAAACCATAGACCTGAGTGCCGCGCGGACGCCCGCCATCGACATCCCGCGCTGGTTGAGGCCGGCCGTTACTGTCGTGCTGCTGATCCAGCAGGTAGAACTCCAGTTCCGCCGCCATGACCGGGTAATAGCCGTCAGCCTGTAAACCTTCGATGACTTTCGCCAACAAATGACGGGGGTCGGCAATGGTGGCGGGCATTCCTTGCGTTGGGTGCATGCTGACCTGCACGGCCGCCGTCGGAATCAGGCGCCACGGCATACGCGTGAGGCTGCCGCTGATCGGGTAGGCCCGGCAGTCGATGTCACCGACCTCCCAGACCAGCCCTGAATTTTCCACATCATCGCCGTTGATGGTCAGCCCGAGGATGGTGCTCGGCAATGGCCGCCCGCTTTCATACACCGCCAGCAACTCGTCACGGTGCAACAACTTGCCCCGCGGCACCCCGTTGTTGTCGAGGATGAACAGCTCGAACATTTCGATATCCGGGTTCTGCTCCAGAAAGGTCAGGGCTTCAAGCCTGGTGGCAAACGAGGTGGTGGCACTGCTCATGGGAATTCTCTTTTTCCGTGTCAGACGGGTACGCAAAAGCACCCGCACGTGAATCCCGGCATCAACCGGAACAGGTAGGGACAATCAGCGGAAAAAGCAGGAATCCGGCGGGCGCGCATGGCGGCAATGCCACAGCGCCCAGAAGGCCAGCTCAGAAGGAAGTGCGCAAAGGTTTGGTGCGGTGGCGGTCATGAATCGACGACCAAGGCTCGACGCTCGAGCGTCGGTGGATGCCTTGAAGTGAATTGCGACTGGCCAACCGTCCATAGGGAGAACCGCAGAAATCAGATGACCCGCAGCCTCACACGATGGATCAAGTCGTTAAATCGGGATTTGAAGAACTTTGGATGTCGTTAGGCTAAACATTTCCCTGTTCAGTGGTACCCCTGCTGGAGCTTGTATTTAATTTCCAGATACCACACCGGACTTTCTGATTTGCCGCCTCCAGGCTACGCGCGCCTAATCGGACCACTACTGTTCAAGGCCCGATCATGGAAAACACGCGCGCCACCGCCCACCCTGCCCTCTGGCTGATGCCCAGCGTTGTCCCGGTTGCCCTGAACCTGCGCCCCTCCATGCCGTTGCCCTTCAACCCAGGGCGCCACCCCCGCCACATCCATTGACCCGGAGCCTGCCATGAAAACCACCGGTATCGCCGCCGCTCACGCCAGTATGCTGCTTTGGGCCTTGTTGATTGCTGCGTCGTTTTCCGCAGCGGCGCAAGTCAGCCAGGCCATCAACCCGATCCTGCTGACCGGTTTGCGCCTGTTGTTTTGCGCCGTGGTGTTTCTCCCGCTATTGCTGCTCAAAGGCGATACCGCCATGACCGCCCGCGGATTGCTTGGTCACGCTGTGCTCGGCCTGCTGCTGGCACTGTACTTCGGCTCACTGTTCGAAGCATTGCGCTACACCTCGGCCGTCAACACAGGGACGATGTTCACCCTGGTGCCGCTGATGACCCTGGCTTTCGAAGCCGTGCTGACACCTGACGGCAGCCTGAAACAACGGATTGTACCGATGCTGCTCGCCGCTGCCGGGGCAGTGTTACTGATCATGAAAGGCAGCGGCCACGGCGAGTTGCCATCGCCCTATGCATTGACCGTGTACGGTATCGGCTGCCTGGCCATGGCACTCTACGCCCCCCTCAGCCAACGCCTGAAAGCCAGTAGCCTCAAGGGGCGCGGGCCGGTGCCCATGACATTCTGGAACATGCTGTTCGGTGCGCTGTTTCTGCTGGCGTTCTGTGGCTTCAGTGGCGGTTGGCGCTCGGCATCACTACTGTCGCTCAACGACTTCTATTGGCTGATGTACCTGGCGGTGTTCGCCACCCTGGCGACGTTTTGGCTGCTGCATCGGGCCATCGGTGTGATCGCGCCGTCCTCGGTGATTTCCTACATCTACCTGAGCACGCTGTTCATCACCGTGTTTCACTGGCTTTGGGGGCGCCTGATGCCGCTGCCGCTGGAGTTGGCCGGCGCGGTACTGGTGAGCGTCGGCATGTTCGCGCTGTTGATGTCCAGCCGCCGCGCCGTGTCGGCGATGGTCCAGGACTGAAGGGGGCTTGGGCGAAACTTCCGGCAAGGCATTCTCCCTGCTCCCTCATTCCGCTAGGATCATTCGCTCATCCTTGCACAAGGTCAGTGCAAGGAACGTAGCGAGACGCAATGGATGCTGAACAGTAATTCGCTTAGAAAACTCGACATGCAGGACCTCATGGTGTTCGTCGCCGTGTACGAGCAAAACAGCGTCACCGGCGTATCCGAGACGCTTTGCGTCAGCCAGTCCACGGTGAGTTACTGCCTGAAAAAACTGCGCGCCAGTTTCGAGGACGAGCTGTTCATCAATACCCGTACCGGCGGCATGCAGCCCACCCGCAAAGCCGGCGCGATGTACCCTCACGTGCTGAAAATCCTCGAAGGCATCAACCTGTGTCACGCCGGTTCACCCACGTTCGACCCTGGCCTGCAACCCGTGACCTTCAATATCTGCGCACCGGAATATTTCGAGCAACTGATCCTGCCGCGCCTGTTGAAAACCTTCGACCTCGCCGATCTTCCGGTAATGGTCAATGTGGTCAAACTCGAGACCGATATTCCTGCCCGCGCGTTGCGCGAAGGCAGCCTCGACCTGGTGATGTGCTTCGGTCCGAACTTTCATCGCAGTCACGTCGATTTCAAATCGCAGACGCTGCTCGAAGATGATCTGGTGTGTGTTTTCGACAAACGCGCCACGCCAGCGGAACCACGCTTGAGTCTGCAAACCTATATCGAACGTCGACACGTTTTCCCGACACCCTGGACGTCCGCCACCAACATGGTCGACGGCTGGCTCGCGCAGCAGGCTCATCAGCGCCAGATCGTCGCACGCGCCAACAGCTACAGCGCAGCGCTGAAGCTGATTACCGGCACCGACTATGCCCTGACCCTGCCCCGGCGCATCCAGCGACTGCTAGCCAGCACAGACACCTTCAATCACTGCGAAGCGCCCGATGGCTTGCCGGACTTCACCTTCGACATGCAGTGGAGCCAGGACGTTGATCAGGACAGCGCCAACACCTGGCTGCGAGAACAGGTGATCCAGGCCTGTGTCGACCAGGAAACAGCCTGATACTCAGTGGCTGATGGCGGTCTTGCTGTAGGAATCGCGATCGATGTCGAGAATCTCCACGCACAACTGGACCTCAATGCCGCTCGGCCATTCACACAGGTCCTGAACCACCGCCAGCAGGCTTTCAGACAGTTGTTTCTTGATCTGTGCGGACCGACCACTCAACAGCGCCAGCTTCACATGCACGAACGCCCGCTCAGCCAGTGCCGCGCCCACCTTGAACGTCTCGACCTTGACCGCGCGGCTCTTGATGTCGAATTCGGCAGCAAACTGACCGGAACCCACCAGCGTATTGTTCAACCGCATCAATGCCACATCGGCATTCAGATCAGTCAGGTTGGCGGTGTATTCCATGTGCAGGTGAGGCATGAGTTGCTTCCTTCAAGTGAGGTGGAAAGGTCGTACATATAACACAGCGCCACCCTGTTCATTCGGGCAGCGGCAATACGGCGCGCTCACTCATGAACGCCTCCAGGCGCGAACGCAGCCAGCGCTCGGCAGGGTCGCTGTCGACATGGCTGAGCCAGACCATGGATAAATCCAGGGTCGGAGTCTTGAAGGGAAAAGGTTCCTTGAACAGCACTCCCGATGCGGCCATCGCCTCGGCTGTGTAGTCCGGCAGGCTGGCAATCAGGTCGGTGCCGGCAAGCAGGGCCGGCAATGCACTGTACTGCGGCACCGAAAGCACCACCTGGCGCGTGCGACCGATATCCGCCAGCCACTCGTCGGCATAGCCACTGACATTGGCGGTATGGGACACCAGTACGTGCGGTCGCGCGCAATATTCATCGAGGGTCAACGGCGTATCCGAGGCATCGGCGCGCAAAATGCTGGGCTGGATGTGCCGCAGCAACTTGCGCTTGGCATTGGCCGGCAAACCGCGGGTCTGGCTGATACCCACCGTGATATCTCCGGATGCCAGCAAGTCGGGAATTCGCCAGTAATCGACATGCTGCACCACAAACACCACGTTGGGTGCCTCCTGGCGCAGAGCCCGCAGCAATGGCGGCAACAGCCCGAACTCGACATCGTCGGACAACCCGATGCGGAACGACATCGTGCTGCTGGCCGGGTCAAAATCATGGGTCAGGCTCAAGGCCACGGACAAGGAGTCCAGAGCCGGCGACAGGTGCTTGATGATCTCCTCTGCCCGCGCCGTCGGCTCCATGCGATGGCCAACACGTATAAACAGTGGATCATTGAACATTGCACGCAAGCGGTTGAGCGCAGAACTGATGGTCGGCTGACCGAGAAACAGCTTCTCCGCCACCCGAGTGACATTGCGCTCGAGCATCAGCGTTTCGAATACCACCATCAGGTTGATGTCGGCCTTGCGAAGTTCGTTGCGGTTCATCCACTGTCCCCGATCCCCAAATCTGCTGACAGTTTAGGTAGCTGGCGCGACTGCCGTCTATCCAACTCAAGTTCAACAGCCTGATCAATGCATCTGGACAAAAACTGAACACACAAAAAAGGTCCGTCCACGTTGGCCATGGACGGACCTTCCTTACCAGAGAGCGACGCCGGTCGCTCTTTTGTATTTGTGGCTTACGCCACGATATCCGTCATCGCAGCCTGGCCCACCGTGCCTAGGGCAAAGCCCGCCACACCCATGCCGTCAAGGTCGACATACAGGCTCGTCTGGTTGGTTTCAGCGAAGTAAGTCAGGACCGCATCACCCGCATGGCCGGTGAAGCTGCTGACGAAGTTCAGCATTGCACCACCTGAAGCGAACTGCGAGAGGCCCGACAGATCGATCTTGTCCTGGCCACTGGTGAAGTCCATGATCCAGTCCGGTGCGTTGTAGTGGGTATCGCTGGCAGCACCAAACACAAAGGTGTCCGCCCCCGCACCACCCCACAAGGTATCGCCACCACCACCGCCGTAGAGAATGTCGTTACCGGCGCCGCCTTCCAGCAGGTTGGCCATCGCGTTGCCGATCAGCAGATCATTTCCTGAACCGCCGATAGCGGCTTTCACCGTCACGCCCTGAGCGATCGAGACGTTGCCCACCAGGCCGCCGAC
>NZ_AKJJ01000011.1:0-13818 GCF_000282395.1 Pseudomonas sp. GM55
TCAGACATCGCCACTCTCCCGGCTCGTATTCAACGGGGGTACTATTCATCCCCTTGCATTCGTCGAAGAACAGCACGCGGCGGCTGACTGGCACCGAATGTCATGTCCTGGTCATCAACAGCGCTACGCCTCATCTTCAAGGACAAAAGCGTGAACAAAAAAACAGGTATCAGAGCCCAGCAGGCCGACCAGACCAAGGCTCGTATTCTCAAGGCCGCGGTCAAGGTCTTCACCCGTGATGGTTATGCGGGCGGGCGGATCGAACAGATTTCCAGTGAAGCCGAGTCCAATGACCGGATGATCTATTACTATTTCGGCAGCAAGGAAAACCTCTTTGTACGGGTGCTTGAACACACCTATGAAGCATTCAACCAAGCCGAAAGCATGTTGCGCCCGGACCTTTCGAACCCCGTGCAGGCG
Source organism: Pseudomonas sp. GM55 (assembly GCF_000282395.1). Classification (NCBI taxonomy): domain Bacteria; kingdom Pseudomonadati; phylum Pseudomonadota; class Gammaproteobacteria; order Pseudomonadales; family Pseudomonadaceae; genus Pseudomonas; species Pseudomonas sp. GM55. Next base: position 421 of record NZ_AKJJ01000011.1, read on the forward strand.
TTGCGTGACCGGGTGGCCTTCGTCTGGCATTACTACGTAAAGCATCCGGAATTCGTCGCTATCCTCAATATCGAAAACCTGCACAAGGGCACGCACGCCAGACAGTCCAGTGAGCTTCGTCGCTTGTCCAGCACTACGCTGGGCGTGATCACACCGATCATCGAGGCAGGTCAGCGGCAAGGGTTGTTTCGCCAGGACGTCGACATCAATCACGTCTACCTGATGATCGCTTCACTCTGCTACTTCTATAACTCCAACCGGCACACCCTCACCTCATTTCTGGGTCAAGACCTGGCGGATCAAGGCCAGCAGCAGGACTGGCTGGCGTTCATCAGCGATCTGGTGGTGCGCGGCGTGCTGACACTGCCTGCCTCTCAGTGACTCTCTGATCAATGAGTTCCGGGATTGGCCCGCAAGTGCGCGACCTTCTGCTCCAACCCTTGCCACGCAGGTTCAGCTGAGGCGAAGCGATTGCGCAGGTATGCCGTCAGTTCGGCGATCTGCCTGTTGGACAGGCTGTCCTTGAAACCTGGCATATAACCAAGGTCCGGTGTCGCCGGGTTGGAGATGCCTTGCAAAATGACCTTCAGCAGGTTGTCTGGCAGCGTACTGTGAAGATTGGTATTAGTCGCCAACGAGGGACTGACACCAAACAGTTTCGGCCCAAGACCATCGGCGTGACAGCCTTGGCAGGAACCTTCAAACACCCGCCGACCATTGTTCAACGACACCTCTGCGACGCTGGGTTGCGCTACGGTTTCCGTGCTTGAGCGGGTCTGTGCTTGCACCGTGCCATCGAGCGACGCGAGGTAAACCGCCATCGCCCGTATGTCTGCTTTGGGCAGCTTCGCCAATTCGCTAACCACCGGCCCCATGGGGCCCGCCGCGACACCGTGGGCATCGGAATAACCACTGCTCAGGTAGGTGAACAATTGATCTTCAGTCCACGGCGTAGGCGATTTGGATAAGCCATTGAGCGCAGGTGCTTCCCAGCCATCGACCATGCCGCCCGCCAGGAAATTTTTACCGCCCTTCTCCGCGCCCATCAGGTTGCGCGGTGAATGACAGGCCGCGCAGTGACCCAGCCCATTGACCAGGTAGGCGCCGCGATTCCACTGCTCGCTGCGTTGCGGCTGCACCTTGATTTCACCCTTGCGCAGGAACAACGCGTTCCAACCCGCCATCAGCGGCCGCATGTTGAATGGGAACTGCATGTCGTTGACCTTGGCTGGCTGGCTCACCGGGGCCTGTGACATCAGGTACGCGTACAGCGCCTGCATATCGGCGTCGTTGATATTTCGGAAGGCCGTGTAAGGAAAGGCCGGATATAGATTCTTGCCATCGCGACTGATGCCATCGCGCATGGCCCGCTCGAACGCGGGATAGGACCAACTGCCGATCCCGGTTTTCGGGTCAGGTGTGATGTTGCTGCTGTACAGCGTTCCGAAAGGCGTCTGCATGGCCAACCCGCCCGCATTGGTCGCGCCGCCTGGCGCTGTGTGGCACACCGCGCAATCGCCGACTGCCGCCAGCAAACGCCCTCGCTCCAGCGTCGCCGCAGACCAGGTGCCCGCGCTGGGTGGCGTGATCGGTGCGATTTCCGCACGCCAGGGCAAAGCCGTTGCAGCCACGCCAAGTATCGCGCCGAACGCTGCGAACAATGAGCCAAACAACCATTTCGAGCGCTTGGCCTTTGGCGAATCAGGGGGATTGGCATTCGCTTCGTCCGCCGAGCCTTTGAGCGCGGCCAGCACACGCTCAGCGGTGATCGGTAGCTCACGAAAGCGAATCCCGGTGGCGTCGTAGATCGCATTGGCTATCGCTGCCGCGCTCGGCACTGCCGCCGACTCACCTGCCCCCATGGGTGCTTCGTTCTGGCGCGGCATCATCAGCACATCGATTTCCGGCACCTGGGGGAATGTCAGGATCGGGTAACCGCCCCATTCCTTGCTGGCAACGGCGGACTCTTCAAAGGTCACGCGCTCCTTGAGCACGCGACTGGTGGACTGAATCACATTGCCGTGAATCTGATGTTGCACGCCGGCCGGGTTGATCATCATCCCGGCGTCATGACCGATCACGACCCGGGTGACTGACACTTCACCGCTGCGTTTGTCCACCGCCACGTCCGCGACCCACGCTGCCCACGCAGCGCCAAAACCTGGAAATTTGCTGTGAATGTAACGGGCGTAGGCAAACCCACGGCCGCGCAGGATGTTGTCTTGTTCCGGGATTTGCATCGGCTGAGTACGCGGCGTCCATTCGGCGCGGGCAGCCGTGGCCTTGACCAGATCCGAGGCACGCTCATCATTCAGATAACGCAAGCGGTATTCGACAGGGTCGACGCCCGCGGCAAAGGCCAATTCATCGATATACGACTCATGGGCGAACGTATTGGGCAGCGCCGACACACCCCGCATCCAGGACGCCCGGACAATGGGTGCCATGTCATTTACGCTCACGCGCATGTGTTCAAAATCATATGGAGGGATCGAAGTGCGGTCGCCCATTTCGAACATCGCCGCTACCGGTTCGACACGCCCTGTCAGCAGCAGTGCCAGGGTCGGCGCACCGTTGGACGGGTAGCTGGTCTGGAAATCGTAACCGGCCACACCACCATCGGCATTGATGCCGCCATCGACTTCCATCAGTTGCGCCGTGCCTTTGGGCTCCCAGACATGCTCCTGCTCGCGGGTCAGTTGCACCCGTACCGGCAGGCCGACGGCCCGGGACAGCAACACCGCATCGGCACACACGTCGTCGGCGCAATTACGCCCGTAACAACCTGCCGCTTCCATGCGGATGATCTCGATCCGCTCTTCCGGATACTCCAGCAGCCATGCCAGGTCAGCACGCAGTAAATGCGGGTTTTGCGTGCCGGACCAGACGCGAATGCCATCCTCGTGATAGTCCGCCAGCCCGCAGGACGGGCCGATGGAGGCGTGAAGCTGATACGGCCACAGGTAGGTGCGGGCCATGCGCTCGCTGGCCTGCTCCAGCGCTTGATCAACATTGCCCTTGTCCAGCACGACGCGCTGCACCCGGGGGTTGTCGCGAATGGCCTGCGCGATGTCACCCATGTTCGGCAATTTGTGGTTCCAGGCTTTCCAGGTGACTTTCAGTGCCTGGGCGGCCTTCGCAGCCTGCTCTTCACGCAGGGCGACCACACCGACAAAATCGCGAATCACCACCACCCGGACGATGCCGGGAATGTGCGCGATGGAGGACTCGTCCACCTCCAACAGGCTGTTGCCGACGAAATCGCCGCTGTCGAGCCCGGCATAAGGCGGGCGAATCACCCGGCCATGAAGCATGTTCGGCAGCCGCATGTCATGCACGTAGGTCAGCTCACCGGTGGCTTTGCCGGGAATGTCCACCCGCGCTGCGCCCTTGCCCACCAGCCGATAATCTTCCAGACGCTTGAGCGGCGCATCACCAGAAATCGTCAACTGGTCACGCTCGCCCTCCACCAGTTCGGCAAAGGTGAGCTGGCGACCGTCTTCGCTGCTAACTATCCCGCTGTTTATACGCAAGGTATCAGCCGCAACGGCAAAACGCCGGGCCGCCCGTACCAGCAAAAATCGCCGGGCTTCAGCCGCCGCGTTACGCAAGGGGATGGCCGAAATCTGGATGGTCGCACTGGCGATGGTTGCGCCCTGGTTCGGCGCGCTATCGGTATCGCCAAGGACCATACAGACTTGATCCAGCGCCAGGTCCAGCTCTTCAGCGACGATTTGTGCCAGCGAAGTGCGGATCCCGGTGCCCAAATCCACGTGGCCGTTGAACCCATAGACCTTGCCGTCGTCGTTGACCGCAATGAACAACGCCAGCTCCTGGGGTTTGATCACGGGTACGCCACCTTTGGCCACAGGGCCGGACGGTGGCTGGATCTGATCGACGATCAACAAAACGCCGGACTTGGTCAACAGCTGAGCACGGGTGAGCGTTGCATGAGTCATGGTCATCAATCCGTTCAAGACTTTTGACGGGCGGCACGCAGTACCGCACGAAGAATTTCGATATGAGTGCCGCAGCGGCAGAGATTGGCCGACAGCTCGTTGCGAATCTGCGCCTCGCTGGGGTTCGGATTGCGGTCGAGCAAGGCCTTGGCCGTCATGATCATGCCGTTCATGCAGTAGCCACACTGCGCCGCCTGCTCCTCAATGAAAGCCTGCTGCACCGGGTGCGGGTGCTCACGGGTGCCGATGCCTTCGAGGGTGGTGATTTCCCGGCCTTCGGCGCCGGACAACGGGAACACACAAGCCCGCGCCGCAACACCATCGATGATCACCGTGCAGGCACCGCACTCGCCCAGGCCACAACCGTATTTCGGGCCGTTGAGCTGTAAATCGTTACGCAGCACCAGTAACAGCGGCGTGTCGGCCATGGCACAGACCGTAGTGGTCTGGCCATTGACTCGCAGCGTCACGGTCTTTTCCGGCGCTAGTGCTTGCTCACTCATGTCGCACTCCCTGGGTGTTACCGCCCGCCCTCTAGAGGTGCGGCTTTTTTATTAAGTAACCACTACATGAAAAAGGCGTGACCAAGGCCGCGAGTACGTACTGCGCAGATCGAGCGCAGTGCCATTGCGGGTTCTAGAGCTTGAAGAGGGGGATGGCTACCGACTCTTCACGTTACCCCTGACTACATTTTTTCATGAAGTATCTACTTCATGAACCAGAGGCAAGAAGAATGCCAGGGGCGGCTTGTCATTCGTTAATCGTCGACGTCATCGATCATTTTGCGCAGCAGATACAGCATCGCGACGCGCTCGGCCGGGTTGAGGTTACCCATGGTCAGTTCGCTGACGCGGGCAGCATGAGGCACGGTGTCACGCACTAATTTATGGCCACTGTCGGACAGGCCAACGATGACTTTGCGCCGATCTTGAGGGTCCGGCTCCAGGGTGATCAGGTCGCGCGCCTTGAGCCGCTCGACGATGCCTCGAATGGTTGCCTGATCCACCGCAGTGGCCTTGACCAGTTCGGTCAATGAGCTCGGCCCGCCATCTCGCACGGCGCACAGCGTGATGAACTGCACGGCGGTCAGCTGCGAATCGTCGACGTTCTGCTGGAAGATCGCCATATTGCGCTGGTAAGCCTTGCGCAGCAAATGACCGACCTGCTCGGAAAAGGCATAGGGAGCGGTTGTCTGTGGGGTGTTGTCTGTCGTATCCGGCACGGCGGGCTCTATCAAAAAAAAGTAAGTGGCGTTTACATTAACCTGTGAGGGGGATCAAGGTAACTCAATCGTGGTGGGTCACTGTCCCCGCCCCCCTCTTTTATATCACCGCGCGATAGATGCCTGCGGCGCTACCACATCACCGCCCAGGACCACCGCCTGATCATCGAGGTAGATATCGCAATGGCGTAGCGGAATGTCCAGGTGGCACGGGGTTTTTCGGGTACCGCCAACCTCGGTATTGGGCCCGGTGGAGAACAGGAAGTTGCCGTAGAACGCCCGGGCATCCATGCACATGCCGTCGTTTTTGTCATGCAAGCCCATGGCGGTCCACTGCGCACGCGGCTGCAACCCCCAGCCGATATGAGAGATGCCGTACACCTCAGGGTCATTGAAGTACTTCATGTAATCGCGCAGGTATTCGGCCTCGAAGCCACCATGGATCGAGGTAATGAAGCCCTTTTCGATTTCCAGGGTGATCTTCTCTCGCGAGTAATTCTTGAACGGCAACAGGATATCGCCGACGTCGATCACCAGTACGCCCTCGGCGGTTTCCTCGTTTGGCCAGGAGAATAGAAAACCGCTGGGCCAGTGATCCCAACGCCCCGGCTCATCGGCAAAACCGTACTCGGTGACCGCAGGGTATTGTCCGAGCAACGCCTTGAAATCACTGCCGGCCCTGGATTTCACGTGGATCGAGCGCGCCTGCTTCAGCAGCTTCTCGGCCGCCATCACCCGATCTTTGTCCGCCAGCGTAGGCAGCATCCGCGCCAGCACTTCCGGTGGTTCGACCGCCAGCAGTATGCGCGTCCCGGTCTTGAGGATCTGCTCCTGCTCCGGCGAGTGCAGCAACATCATGGTATCGACCACAAGGTCCGCCGCCTCCAGCGCCCGTTGCGCGGCGATATTGCCGGTCAGCGCTGTGTCGCCGCAGTAAGCGGTCATGTCATTGCCCATGGCCATAGGGTGATTGAATGACGGCAACTCGACCGCATAAACCTTGGCCCCAAGACGCTGGGCGGCGTCCATGGCCGCCCGCACGGTACGCGAGTCGGAGTAGTGGCTTTTCAGCACCGCGACGCTTTGAGTCGAGTCCACTTTCGACAGTTTCAACACGTGTTCAAACATCTGGGTCAGTTCGCAATCGCTTACCGGCATTTCTTGTCTTCCTCTTAACCTGTTGAGTTCGTTCGACGCCTCGCACCCTGTGCACCAAAGCAAGGCAGCGAGCTGGGGACCTGCACGAATTTGAAGTGTATACGCTATTTATTAGCGAAAAAACATTAAATTTAAGGGCGTCTAAAGAGAAGGAACGAAACGTTACAAAGCAACACAACCCCACTAAATAATGGTTACTTAGCGTTACGCGCGCCGTTTATCGCTGATTTTTTATTTTTCAAACGTGCTCTTCCAATTCAAAAACAATAGCGTATACACTTCAAATCGCGGCGAGACGACAACCCGATCTCGCCAGCCACATATTCAAATCGAAGGAAAAGCCCCATGCGAAACAAACAAAAAATCGCAATCGTCGGCGCCGGTCTAGGTGGCGCTGCTGCTGCCACGCTGCTACAGAAAGCCGGGTTCGAGGTCGATATTTATGAACAGGCGCCAGAGTTTTCCCGTATTGGCGCGGGCATTCACATGGGCCCGAACATCATGAAAATCTTCCGTCGCATGGGCATTGAACAAAAGCTGAGCGACATGGGTTCGCACCCCGACTTCTGGTTCAGCCGCGACGGTGCCAGCGGTGACTATCTGTCCCGCATCCCTTTGGGTGAGTTCGCTCGCAAGGAATACGGCGCGGCTTACATCACCGTGCACCGCGGGGACCTGCATGCACTGCAAATGTCGACCATTGCGCCGGGCACAGTGCACTTCAACAAGCGCCTGACCGGGATCGAGGAAACCGATGAACTGGTGCGCCTGCACTTCGGCGACGGCAGCACCACAGAGGTCGATATTGTCATCGGCGCCGATGGCATCAACTCCAGAATTCGCGAAGAGTTGCTCGGTGCGGAAAGACCTCTGTACAGCGGCTGGGTGGCGCATCGCGCCTTGATTCGCGGCGAGGTGCTGGCCAAGTACAACATGGACTTTGAAAACTGCGTGAAGTGGTGGAGCGAAGATCGTCACATGATGGTCTACCACACCACCAGCAAGCGCGATGAGTACTACTACGTCACCGGCGTACCGCACCCGGCCTGGGACTTCCAGGGCAGCTTTGTCGATAGCAGCCGCGACGAAATGTACGACGCATTCCAGGGCTATCACCCCACCGTTCAAGCGTTGATCGAATCCAGTGAAAGCGTGACCAAATGGCCGTTGCTCAATCGCAACCCGCTGCCGCTCTGGAGCCGTGGCCGGATGGTGTTGCTGGGTGATGCCTGCCACCCGATGAAACCGCACATGGCGCAAGGCGCGGGCATGGCCATCGAAGATGCCGCCATGCTGACCCGCTGCCTGCAGGAAACCGGCCTCACCGATTACCGCACCGCGTTCAAGCTTTACGAAGCCAACCGCAAGGACCGCGCCTCGCGAGTACAGGCTGTGTCCAATGCCAACACCTGGCTGCGCACCCAGGAAGATCCGGCCTGGGTCTACGGTTATGACCTCTACAGTCACCCACTGAAATCGGAAGTGGCCGCATGAGCACGTTCATTCATGGCGGCAACGTTCAAGCCAATGGTATCCGCCAGCATTACCTGCGCTATGGCGGCCAGGGCAGCACCGGCAAACCGGTCCTGCTGCTGATTCCCGGCATCACCAGCCCGGCAATCACCTGGGGGTTCGTCGCCGAGCGCCTGGGTCAGCATTTCGATACCTACGTACTGGACGCTCGTGGCCGCGGCCTGTCCTCCACCGGACCGGAACTGGATTACGGCACGGATGCCTGCGCCGATGACATCGGCGCATTCGCCAAGGCCATGGGCATCGATGCCTATCACCTGGTGGGCCACTCGATGGGCGCGCGCTTTGCCGTGCGCAGCGCCGTGCGCAATCCAGCAGGCCTGCAAAGCCTGGTGCTGATCGATCCGCCCGTTTCCGGCCCGGGTCGGCGCGAGTACCCGAGCAAGCTGTCGTGGTACGTGGACTCGATCCGCCAATCACTGACCGGGATGGACGCTACCGCCATGCGCGCCTTCTGCCCGACCTGGACCGAGGAGCAGCTGCAAGTCCGCGCCGAGTGGCTGCACACCTGCTACGAACCTGCCGTCGTCCGCGCCTTCAACGACTTCCATGAGGTGGACTTTCACCAGGATCTGCCGCACCTGCCTGTCCCTGCCCTGCTGATCGTTGCCGGCCGCGGCGGCGTAATTCAGGCCGGGGACGAAGCGGAAATTCGCGACCTGCAACCCGCGATCCAGATTGCTCACGTTGAAAACGCCGGGCACATGATTCCGTGGGATGACCTCGAAGGATTTTTCGCGGCGTTTGGCAATTTCCTCGGCCACCCCCTGACCTGAATTCAACGCACGTTTCAAAGGAGACAGCTTGTGATCAAGCCTTACCGTATCGGCCAGATTGTGCCGAGCTCCAACACCACTATGGAAACCGAGATCCCGGCGATGCTGGCAGCACGCCAATTGATCCGCCCCGAACGCTTCACCTTTCACTCCAGCCGCATGCGCATGAAGCAAGTGCGCAAGGAGGAACTGGCGGCCATGGACGGCGAGTCCGACCGCTGTGCCATTGAGCTGTCGGACGCCAAGGTCGATGTACTGGGTTATGCCTGCCTGGTCGCAATCATGGCCATGGGCCTGGGCTACCATCGCCAGTCCGAGAAACGCCTGCGCCAGGCCACCGCCGACAACGACGGTAACGCACCGGTTATCACCAGCGCGGGCGCCTTGATCGATGGCCTGAAGGTCATGGGCGCCAAGCGCATCGCCATTGTCGCGCCCTACATGAAGCCGCTGACCGAGCTGGTGGTCAATTACATCCGCGAGGAAGGCTTCGAGGTGGTGGATTGGCGCGCCCTGGAAATCCCCGACAACCTGGAAGTCGCTCGCCACAACCCGGACAACCTGCCCGCCATTGTGCGCGACATGAACCTTGAAGGCGTGGATGTGATCATCCTGTCGGCCTGCGTGCAGATGCAATCGCTGGGAGTGGTTTCACAAGTCGAGGCCCAAACCGGCAAACCGGTACTCACCGCCGCCATCGCCACCACCTACGCAATGCTCAAGGCGCTGGACCTGGAGCCCGTCGTTCCGGGTGCGGGCGCGCTGCTGTCTGGCGCCTATAAATAGGAGAGTGTCATGAGCCACGAACAAAGTGCCGACGCCAACTATCAGGGCGTATGGGGCCAGCGCATCGGCTTTGGCAACAAGCCTGCGCTGTTGATGATCGACTTCATGCAGGGCTACACCCTCGAAGGCGCACCGCTGTACGCGCCGGGCGTGGTCAGCGCTGTAGCCGAGAGCGTCGAACTGCTAGCCTGCGCCCGGCAACATGAAATCCTGGTCGTGCATACAAACATTCGCTACCACCCAGGGCATTTTGCCGACGGCGGCATGTGGGTCAAAAAAGCACCCGTCATGAAAGACATGGTCGAGGGCAACCCACTGGCTGCTTTCTGCGAGCCAGTGCTGCCCAACCCCGATGAAGTGGTCATCAGCAAGCAATACGCCAGCTCGTTTTTCGGTACCAGCCTGGCGTCGATGTTGCGCGCCCAAGGCATCGACACCGTGGTGCTGGCCGGCTGCTCGACCAGTGGCTGCATCCGCGCGACAGCGGTAGATGCCGTGCAGCATGGATTTCGGACCATCGTTGTTCGCGAATGCGTCGGCGATCGACACCCGGCACCACACGAAGCCAACCTCTTCGACATTGATAGCAAGTATGGCGATGTGGTGAGTAAACAGGAGGCCATGAAGCAGTTCAGAAAATGAGATGGCCATTGGTTTTCCCGGGCTGACACAGTGTCTTCCCGGACAAGCCTGCAACCTCCACAGATTCACGGTTTTACCGAATACCGGCAGAAATGGATATCTGCCGTCGAACCAGGCCGTAGAGCACTGGTCGCCAAATACTGAGCAAGGGTCAACATCAAACCCTGCCCAGTCTTCTGACACTGCCTTTGGAAGCCGCCAACCGGTGCTACCAAAGCATTGATCCGCGGCTAAACAACAATCACAAAGTCACCGCCAGGAGACACCCATGCCCTCTGCAAATGTAGGTACATCCACTACGACCACCGTCGTAGACCCCGTCCAGGCGCTTTACCGCAAGATCACCTGGAAGCTTATTCCGTTCCTCTGCTTCTGCTATCTGGCCTCCTATCTGGACCGGATTAACGTCGGCTTCGCCAAACTGCAAATGCTCGAGCAGCTGCAATTCAGCGAAACGGCTTTCGGCCTGGGCGCCGGTCTGTTTTTCGTCGGCTATATCATTTTCGAGGTCCCAAGTAATCTGGCACTGGAAAAAGTCGGGGCAAAGATCTGGATCGCCCGGATCATGATCACCTGGGGGCTGCTCTCGGCCTGCACCATGCTGGTCACCTCTACCACGCAGTTCTACATCTTGCGCTTCCTGCTGGGCGCGGCGGAGGCCGGCTTCCTGCCAGGGGTGCTGTTCTACCTGACCACCTGGTTTCCGACCTACAGGCGTGGGCGCATCATTGCCCTGTTCATGATCGGTATGCCGCTGTCCAGCGTGATCGGCGGGCCCTTGTCCGGCTGGATCATGGGCCACTTCGACCACGCCGCCGGTCTTCGCGGCTGGCAATGGCTGTTCCTGATCGAGGCGGTACCTAGCGTGCTGCTGGGCATCCTGACTTTCTGGGCCCTGCCAAACAATCATCACAGCGCCAAATGGCTGAACGCTGATGAAAAAGCACTGCTGGAAAGCGAACTGCGCCTGGACGACGTCGAGGGCAAAGACAGCAAGCACAGCTTCCGTGACGGTTTCTTCAACCTGAAAGTGTGGATGCTCGGCGGTATCGACTTCTCGATCCTGCTCAGTGCCTACGCCATGGGCTTCTGGATGCCGACCTTCATCCGCAATGCGGGGGTGGCAGACAACTTCCATATCGGCCTGTTGACTGCCCTGCCCAGCGCTGCCGCCCTGATCGGCATGCTGCTGATCGGCGCCAGCTCGGACCGTCATCGCGAACGCCGCTGGCACATCATTGTCCCCTTCCTGATCGGCTCGGCGGCCATGGCCAGCAGCACCTTCTTCACCGATAACGTATTTGCCACGGTGGCGCTGTTTGCTATCGCGTCGGCGGCCATCATCGGTGCAGTGCCAGTGTTCTTCAGCCTGCCAGCGACCTTTCTCAAAGGCCGTGCGGCCGCCACCGGCTTCGCCCTGGCCTGCTCGCTGGCAAACATCGCCGGCCTGGTCAGCAACTCCTTGATGGGTATCGCCATCGACCTGACCGGTAGCGGTGCCGGAGCACTGTGGTTCTTCGCCGGTTGCTTGATCCTCAGCAGCCTGCTGGTGATCGCCCTACCGGCCAAGCTGGTCAATCGCTAAGACACGTAAGCCAGGCGACTGCGTGTCCTGGCGTAAGTCACAAGGGGGTCTCATACGGCCCCCTTGCGACTGATCCCACCGACGCGGAGCAGATCGAGCCCGGGCCGCGAGCCGCCGGCCAACCCCATGTTCAAGCCCTCCTTGCGGACAAGCCTCGGCTTCGTCTGACGGGAGGCGCTATGCCCTGATTCCGGAGTATCAACAGCATGCACACTCCAGCACTGCGCAAAACCCATGCAATCAGCGGCGCCCTAGGCGGCTGCCTGACACTCGGCCTGGCTCCGCACCTGCTCGCCGAAGAAACCGGCTTCATCGAAGGCGCGACGGCCAACGTGCAACTGCGCAATTACTACTTCAGCCGCGATTTCTCGGACATCGTCGGCCCCAACAAGCAATCCAGGGCCGAGGAGTGGGGCCAGGGCTTTATCCTTGATGCCCGCTCAGGCTACACACAGGGCAGTATCGGTGTCGGCGTGGACGTGCTCGGCCTCTATGGCGTCAAGCTCGACAGCAGCCCGAGCCGGGCCAGGACCGGACTGCTGCCGACACACGACGACGGCAGATCCGCCGATGAGTACGGCCGCCTGGGTGCGGCGATGAAACTCAAGGTCTCCAGCACTGAGCTGAAGATTGGTGAGCTGCGGCCCAACCTGCCGGTACTGGTCTACAGCGACCTGCGCCTGCTGCCGCCGACCTACCAGGGCGCTTCGCTGGTTTCCAATGAATTGTCCGGACTGACCGTAAACGCTGGCCAGTTGCACTCCACTAGCCTGCGCGACTCGAGTAACACCCAGGAGATGTATGCGTTGATCAATGACCCGATCAACCCGGCGCGTATCGCCAATTTCACCAGTGACCGCTTCAACTATCTGGGTGCCGACTACAGTTTCAATTCCAATCGCACCAGCGTCGGTCTCTGGCAGGCGCAACTGGAAGACATCTACCAGCAGCGTTACTACAGCTTCAAACACGCCGAGCCAGTAGGTGACTGGACGCTAGGCATAAGTGTCGGCTACTTCGATGCCCGCGACGACGGCCGGAGCATCGCCGGCAAGCTCGATAACCATGCACTGTTCAACCTGTTGTCGGCGAAGCGCGGCGGCCATACCTTCTACCTGGGCTACCAGCAGATCGGCGGTGACGATGGTTTCATCCAGGTTGGCGCCAACACCAACCCGCTTGGCAATACACTGCCTACCTACGAGTTCGCCGCACCGGATGAACGCTCCTGGCAAGTCCGGCACGACTACGACTTCGTCGTCCTCGGCATTCCCGGTCTGACCACCACTCTGCGCTACGTGACTGGAGACAACGTCACCACTGGGCGGGGGTTTGAAGGTCAGGACTGGGAGCGCGATCTGGATATTGGCTACGCTGTCCAGAGTGGAGTGCTTCGTGGAGTGGGTATCCGTATCCGCAATGTTATTGCGCGCTCCAACTACCGTAGCGATATTGATGAGAACCGGCTGATCCTCAGCTATAACATCAGCCTTTTCTGATAGCCGTACCCGCCGGAACTTTCAGGCAGAGTAAGCCAAGAACCTGGGCACCATCAGCGACGGTGCCCAGGAGCCGACGTGGCGAAGCAGAGCCTCAGCGAGCATCATCACCCTCGGAAGATCACCCCGTAGTGAACCGGCGGTTGAGGCGCCACTACGCAAGGACCCAACATAAATCAGTAGCACGCTTCGGGCAGACGCTACGCTTCCATTTTCGCCTGCAGGCCGCCCACCGCTG
>NZ_AKJJ01000012.1:0-25080 GCF_000282395.1 Pseudomonas sp. GM55
GTTCTTCGACGACATCGGCGGCCCACCGCCAGTGGTCAGGGATGTCAGCGGCGCACGCGTCCTGGCCCTGCTCGGCGACTCGGTGACCACCGACCACATCTCCCCCGCCGGCAACATCAAGGCCGACAGTCCGGCAGGGCAATACCTGCGCGACAAAGGCGTGGAGCCGCGGGACTTCAACTCCTACGGTTCGCGTCGCGGCAACCATGAAGTGATGATGCGCGGTACCTTTGCCAACATCCGCATACGCAACGAAATGCTCGGCGGCGAAGAAGGCGGCAACACCCGCTACATACCCACCGGGGAGAAAATGCCGATCTACGACGCCGCCATGCGCTATCAGGCTTCGGGCACGCCACTGGTGGTGATCGCCGGTCAGGAATACGGCACCGGGTCGAGCCGCGACTGGGCGGCCAAAGGCACCAATCTGCTGGGGGTCAAAGCGGTCATCGCCGAAAGCTTCGAACGGATTCACCGTTCCAACCTGGTGGGCATGGGCGTGCTGCCGCTGCAATTCAAGCTGGATCAGAACCGCAAGAGCCTGAACCTCAACGGCAGTGAAACCCTGGACATCCTCGGCTTGACCGGCGCCGAACTGACGCCACGGATGAACCTGAGCCTGGTCATCACCCGCGAAGACGGCAGCCGCGAGAAGATCGAAGTGTTGTGCCGGATCGATACGCTAAACGAGGTGGAGTACTTCAAGTCCGGAGGGATCCTGCACTACGTGTTGCGGCAGTTGATCGCGTCTTGACCGACCGCTGACAAAGACACCGCCTTCGGGCGGTGTTTTTGTTGGGGCACACATCCATGTGCTCGATACTCGCGCTATAGAAAGGATCGGCACCTTGCCAAACGGCGGCTAGTACTCGGTATCGCCTTCTATCTTGAAATGTTGAACCCAACCTTGTACCGAGGTAACAAGAACCATCAACGGCACCAGCATCAATAATGTCACGGCAATCACGGGCCAAGTAGTCATGTGCATTCCCTGGTTCAGGATGATCCAGCAGCGCGCCTTTCGATTGAACGTCAGGCACCTATAAACATAGTCACAGGCTTGGTTCTACACATTCCATGTTAAGGAAAAAAGTCCGCGCCCTTATTGCTGACTCACGGGTATATCTGCCTAAATGCCCCACTAAAGGTAGCATCACCAGTCAATTCGGATGCCCCATGCTCGTAATGTCCTGGCCATATCTCACATTACTCTCGGCCGGATATGTGCTTGCACTCACTTACGGGCAACTGACAGTCCAGGCAGGCATTGCAATCATCCTCTTGCTGCTCGCCGGGTTTGCCGCCTACCAACCCGACATTCGCTATTTCCGCTATCTCGGCCATGTCTTGTTCATCTTCCTGTCACTGGCGTTGGCCCTCCATTGGTGGCCGGGGTTCTATAACGCCAGGATGATCGATCAGGAGCGTTTTACGGCGGATGCCATCCCTTTCTCGATGAACCTCAGCCTCGACAAACCGCTGATTGGCTTCTGGTTGTTACTCGTGTGCCCATGGATCATCGGTCGTCATTCATTAATGCAAACAGTCAAGGCAAGCACCGGCGCCTTGAGCCTGACGGCAATCGTCACGCTGGGGGGAGCCTACCTGCAGGGGACCGTCGAGTGGTCGCCGAAATGGCCGGATCAGGCTTGGCTGTGGATGAACAACAACCTGCTGCTGGTGACATTAGTAGAAGAAGCGCTCTTTCGAGGCTACCTCCAGGGTGGATTGAGCCGGCGCCTTAAACACCTGCTTTATGGCGAATACCTGGCCCTGCTGATCGCCTCGCTGCTGTTCGGCCTGGTCCATTGGGGGGCCGGCTGGGAGTGGGTGTTGCTGGCGACCCTTGCGGGCGCGGGTTATGGAATCGCCTATCGGTCCGGTGGCCTGGCGGCGGCCATTGCCACCCACTTCGGTTTGAATCTGCTGCATTTTGGATTGTTTACTTATCCGATGTTGACCGGGTAACCCATCAAAAATCTGAACACCCCACCAGCACCTCCACTGAGGATCAATCCTTACAAAACGCCCTGAATGTTGGCTAAATAGACCAATTATCGGCAAGGAACCAATCGGCTTGACTCCTGTCCGGCCCAGCGTTTAACCTCCCGCCCCACGAATGGAAGCGCCCTGTCCTTCATCGACAGAAAGTCCTCTGAAAATGAATTCAAGCAACGCGTTTATCGCGCCGTTGTGCTGTGCGGTAAATCATGCTCAAGCCTCGCTCCCCCCTGCAAATCAAAAAATCCGTCATTTTTGCCCTGGTGCTGCGTGAAGCGCGTTCGCGTTTTGGTGATCGGCGCATGGGTGCGAGCTGGACGTTGATCGAGCCGATTTGCCACCTGCTGATACTGAGCGTGCTGTTTGCCCTGATTCGTGGCCGCACCGTGGCCGGCCTCGACTTTCCGGTCTTCGTACTGGTCGGCCTTGCGCCCTTCCTGCTGTTTCGCAACATCGCCATGCGCCTGATGAACAGCCCCAAGGAAAACCGCGCGCTGTTTGCCTATAAGCAGATCAAACCCCTCGACACCTATATCGCCCGTGTGCTGGTGGAATTCTGCATCTCGGTCAGCGTGTACGCCATTCTGGTGTTCGGCTTCGCCTGGTACGGCTTCGACATGTCCATCAAGTCGCCCATCGAGTGGATGCTGACCATCCTGCTGGGGGTAGTGTTCGCCTTTGGCCTGGGCATGCTGTTGTCACTGATTGCCCATGCCATGCCCAGCAGTACGCTATTCCTGCGGATGATGTTCTTCCCGCTGTATTTCATCTCGGGCGTACTCATCCCCGCCGCCTACCTGCCGCACGCCATGCTGCCGCTGCTGCTGCTCAATCCGTTCCTGCACCTGCTTGAACTGATCCGCGCCGAGATCTTCCCTCACTACGTTCCGGTCGATGGTGTTTCGCTGCACTACGTGATCGCCTTCACCCTTGTCTTGCTGTTCGTGTCCCTGGGTACTTATCGGGTTCGTCGACTGCATTTGATCTCCACCAAGAACGGCTAACCGCAGGCTTCCCGTGTTCGAGCTCAGAAATATCACCAAGTCGTACCTGACCCCCAAAGGTCGTCGTCACGTATTTCGCGACCTGTCGTTGAAAATCCCCGCCGGCAAGAACATCGGCCTGATCGGCCGCAACGGCGCAGGTAAATCGACCTTGATGCGCTTGCTGGGCGGCGCTGACGTGCCGGACTCCGGCACCATCGTTTCCGACAAGAGCATCTCTTGGCCAGTGGGCTTGTCCGGTGGTTTCCAGGGCACCATGACCGGCCGCGAAAACATCAAGTTCGTCAGCCGTGTCTACGGTGCTGTAGGTGACGCGATGCGTCAGAAGGTCGCCTACGTCGAAGACTTTGCCGAAATCGGCAGCTGGATCGACGAACCGGTCAAGACCTACTCCTCCGGCATGCGCTCGCGCCTGGCTTTTGGCCTGAGCATGGCCTTTGACTTCGACTACTACCTGATCGACGAAGTGATGTCGGTGGGTGACGGCCACTTCAAGCGCAAATGCGCCGATGTATTCGAGCAGCGCCTGCAGAAATCCAAGGTGGTGCTGGTTTCCCACAGCATGCCCGAAATCAAAAAGCTCTGTGACGTCGTGCTGCTGGTGCGCGATGGCGGGGTGCAGATCTATGACGATGTCGATGAAGGCATCAAGGCCTACAACACCTGATCGCCCTGACCGCGGCGTGATTGATTTATTTCAAGGATGCAATTGCATATGAGCAGTACGGGTAAATTCAAGGGCTGGCGCCTGACACTGGGGCTGATCGCACTGCCAATGGTACTGGCCGCCGTTTACTACAGCTTTTTCGCCGTGGATCGGTATGTCAGCTCCGCGCAAGTGGTTGTACGTCAGGACGGCAACAACCCGGCGGCGCAGATGCCCGGTCTGAGCATGCTGCTCAGCGGTACCAACCCGGCTTCCCGCGAAGAAACCCTTTACCTGCGCGAATACATTGTGTCGATGGACATGATGCAACTGCTGGAAGACCGCCTGCACTGGGTCGAGCAATACAGCAAGCAACGCAGCGACCCGTTCTTCTGGCTGGCCACCGACACCGAACGCGAGGACCTGCTCGAGTACTACCAGCGCATGGTTTCGGCTCATTACGACGAAACCACCGGTCTGCTGAAAGTTGAAGTACAAGCCTTCAGCCCGGAACTGGCCGAGCAGATGGTCAACACCATCCTTGAAGCCAGCGAACACTTCGTCAACGAAGTCTCCCACAGCATCGCCCGCGAGCAGATGCGCTTTGCCCAGGGCGAACTGGAAGGCGCGAAAAAGAACTACACCAAACGCAAAGAAGAGCTGTTGAGCTTCCAGAACCGCAACAAGGTACTGGACGGTAGAAGCTCGGCTCAAGGTCGCGCCAGCATCATCGACACCCTCGAAGGCGAGCACTCCAAAGAGCGCGCCGTACTCACGCAAATGAGCTACAAGCTTCGCTCTGATTCACCTCAGGTCGCGCAGCAACAGCAACGCGTCAACGCCATTCGCGAACAGCTGAACGCCGAAAAACACCTGCTGGTATCTGCGCCGGATGGTGATCAGCTCAACGTGGTTGCATCGCGCTTCCAACAGTTGACCCTGGATGCCGGCATCGCCGAAGAAACCTACAAGACTGCCGTTGCCGCACTGGACAACGCGCGCATCGAAGCCAGCAAGAAAATCCGCACCCTGGTCACCGTGGTCAGCCCGAACACGCCGCAGATGGCCCTGTACCCAGAGCGCCTCTATAACCTGGCAACCCTCTTCCTTGCCTTGCTCCTTCTGTACGGCATCACCCGCTTCCTAATTGCATCGATCGAGGATCATCGTGATTAAATCCATTTCCGGCCTGCCCCTTCGCCCCCTGAACTTGAGCATGCGAAACAGCGCTGTTGCGGGTTTGATGCTGGTGACCTTGACGCTGGCAGGGTGCGGCGGCACTTTGTCTGGCGCCGGCCCGTACAAAGGCGACATCGAAAGCAAAGACCAAAACGCTGCTTACAACCTGGTCGAGATCAACGCCAACACCATCGCCCCCTACATGCGCGGCACAGTGCGCCCTGTGCAGGCGAGCGTTACCAAGCCAGAGCCCACTGCGGTCCGGTTGATGGCAGGTGACACCCTCAACGTGCTGATTACCGACAACGCACCGGAAGGTTCGGCAGTGTTCGCACCACTGTCCACGGGCGGCACCCAGCTGAAAACCCGCATCGACGACCAGGGCATGATCTCCCTGCCCTACGTCGGCCGTCAGTTCGTCGCCGGCATGACCCTCAACCAGGTTGAGGACATGATCCGCAAACAACTGAAAGGCGTAACCACCGATGTGCAAACCCACGTCGAACTGGTTGGCGACCTCTCGGGTTCGGTACTGGTTGCAGGCGCGGTCAAATCGCCGGGCCGCTTCAGTACCCTGCAAGGTCCACTGACGTTGCTTGATGCCGTCAACCAGGCAGGTGGGCCGCTGCTAGAGCCCCATCTGGTCAACGTTACCGTGCGCACCGGCAGTCAGGTTCAGCAGTTCAACTACGAAGATGTACTGGCTGGCAACAACATGATGCTGCGCCCGAATTCGGAAGTGGTACTGGATCGTGCACGTCAGCGATTTGTGGCGATGGGTGCTGTGCAGGAACCAGGTCTTAAAGATCTGCCATCCCAGAACACCAGCTTGCTCGATGCACTGGGCAGTGTCGGGGGCCTGCGCGAAGCGAATGCCAACCCTGAAGGTGTGTTCGTTTTCCGATTGGGCGACGGAGTCAACTCGAAACCAACGGTCCTGCGTCTGGACATGCGCGATCCTGCAGCGGTGTTCTACGCTCGCCAGATCACGATCAAACCGGATGACACTATCTATGTGACAAATGCTGCAGTCTATGAATGGCAAAAAGTTATTTCGCCAATAGTACAGACGATGGTGCTGGGTCGCGCAGTAAACGCCTACTAAGCATTTTTATTTTCGCCAAGGTATGTTGAATACCTTGGCTTTTTTATGGAAGAAAAAATTGAAATCTCGAAAAAACAGCTTGGCAAGGGTTGCCAATAAACCAGCCGCAATCAATACGCCCGAACCAGAATGCACTGAAGTGATCCCTCCAGCGCCCAAGAAAAACGCAACACGCAAATACTCCATTGTAACAGCCGCTTACAACGTCGAAGCGTATCTTGACGAATTCCTTATTAGCGTCTCAGAACAGTCTGTCGATTTTGAAAAGTGCATTGAAATCATCCTTGTTGACGATGGCTCACAAGATGAAACTGCAAGTATCGCAGCCACGTGGACAAGTCGCTACCCAAAAAACATCAGATACATCTATCAGCCGAACGCTGGACAAGGTGCCGCGCGAAACAATGGGCTGGCTTACGCCACAAATGAGTGGGTCACCTTTATAGATTCCGACGACCTTTTAGCCTTCGACTATTTCGAATCTATCGATAATTTTATTGACTCCAACACCACCGAACTTAAAGCAGTTTGCGCCAACTTCATTTTTTATTATGAGAATAAAAAAGAACTTAGTGACACTCACCCGCTTAAGTTCAGATTTGCAAACGGCAACGTAACACTGCCAATTTCCAACCCCGGCAGAAATATCGCGCTAAACGTCAACGCCGTATTCTTCAAGCGCGCAAGGCTCATCAAAAGCGGCCTTCAGTTCAATCCCCTTGTGAAACCTGGTTTTGAGGACAGCTTATTTGTAAACAGCTACCTACTTGAAGCTTTCAAGGGGAACGTTGGCTACTGCGCAGACGCCAAGTATATTTACAGAAAACGAGACAATGGCACCTCCACTTTAGATACCGCGTGGCAGCATCCGGGCCGTTATGATCATCAACTGCGTCTCGGTTCTCTTGGGCTGATCGAAAAAAGTATCGCACTACTGGGGAGCGTCCCAAAATTTATCCAGCGCGTAGCGATGTATGACATCGCCTGGCATATCAATAAAATCATCAGGTTCGACTCCGACATTCGCAGCCTGAGCCAGCCTCAACTTGACAATTACAAGTTGTTGATGCGCCAGATATTCAGCCATATCGAACAAGATACGCTGATGAATTTCGAACTGGCCGGGATGTGGTTCTTCCAAAAGCTCGGCCTAGCTGCAAAATACAAGGGATACATCCCGGACTTCAACATTAGCTACATTGATGACTACGACAAAACTAAAAACCTTGTCAAAATCAAATACTTCACGCCAATTGAAAAAATTGACGAACAAGTATTCCTAGATAATGAAATCCTAGTTCCTACTTACAGCAAAACAAGAATCCACCGTTTCTTCGACGAACCATTTCTCCACGAAAGAATTTTATGGCTACAACTGGGTGACGGGAACAACTTCCGTATCACCACCCAAAATAAACCAACAAGGATTACGTTGCGAGGAAAACAGTTCAAAGACGACGTTCCAGTCGAGCTGATTTATCGCGCATTCGACAAAAAATCTTTGGACGAGTCCGGTTTCTCCGAAGAAACCACGGAAATTCGCAGAATAGCTTGCGAACCGACCATGGTTAACAAGTTTGGTGGATGCTGGCTTTTGATGGACCGGGATCATCATGCGGATGACAATGCGGAACACCTGTACCGCCATCTTGCAAAATATCACCCTGAGATAAAAGCGTTCTTCGTATTGCATGAAGACAGCGCCGACTTCGAGCGCCTCACTCTCGAAGGTTTTAACTTAATTGCATTCGATAGCATTGAGCATAAAGCGGCCTTGATCAACTGCGCACACTTTATCTCTTCTCACGCAGACAATTATATTTTCTCAGAAATCACAAAAAAGAATTTTGGTGATCTGCTGAACTATAAATTTACGTTTTTGCAGCACGGCGTAATCCATAATGATTTGTCAGTCTGGCTAAACTCTAAAGCAATCGACTGCTTCATTACCTCGACTCGAGACGAGTTCAACTCCATTTCCGGCACTGGCCCTTACCAGTTCTCCAGAAAAGAAGTGGCCCTCACCGGACTCCCACGACACGATGCGCTTTACGACGGCAACAACATAAACAGTTCAACAATCTTGATTATACCTACCTGGCGAAACAACATCGTCGGCGCCCCTATCGGAAACAGCAACATCAGAGAGATCAACCCAGCGTTCTCCGAAACTGAGTATCTCCGCCACTGGAAGAACCTGCTAAACTGCCAAACACTGAAAGATCTCGCTAACAATGGCAAAAACAACATAATTTTTGCGCCACATGTAAACATCAAACCTTACATCTCGGAGTTTGAGTGCCCCGAGTACATTGAAGTTTGGAAAAGCGATGAATCCGGCTCAATTCAAACGCTATTCAAAACCTCACAAATAATGATCACTGACTATTCATCTGTTGCTTTTGACATGGCAGCAATGAACAAACCAGTGATCTACTATCAATTTGACGAATCAGAGTTCTTGTCCAAGCATACAAGTCGGCCTGGCTACTTTGACTACCGCCGGGACGGATTCGGTCCTGTATGTTCAAGTCAGATTGAAGTAGAGGGCAATATTGAGAATCTGCTCAACCCTAACAGCGAAGAATCAAAATTCTATACTGTTCGATGCGAAAGCACTTTCGTCTTTCATGATGGCAACAACTGCCGTCGCACCGTAGAGGCAATTAAGAAACTTGACCGCAACGTCATCGAGAAAACCCACGAGTACGCTGTCAAAATTGAAACTGGCATGTCTGCCATGGCCATCAACAACTGGAAATTGGCTGTGCACTGCTTGGAGGAAGCCATCGCTCCCCCATCGCAACCAGACGTCAGTGTATTTGTTGGATTGATAAAGTCACTTCAGGAGCTAGGTCAGCACCAACGCGCCCTGGAGGTCTTGGAGTATGCAGCGACTATCCACGAAAGCAGTGAAGAACTCAACAGTTTCAATTTGCAAGCCATATTCAACGCGCACCCAATCTGCGAAGCGATCACAATATATGAAAAAACCATAAATACGGCAACGCCCAAAAGCCTACCAACTCTGATTGTCGCAAACGCTGCAAACTATTACCTCGCACAAGGATTACGCGCCAAGGCAATAGAGCAGTTTGGCTTCGCCGATAACGAATCTCATCCAGATTTAATCCGCTGCAAAGCAACCATCGCAACGGAAGATGGCGACTGGAAAAATGCCGCAGACCTTTGGAAAGAAGTAACTCAAACGCATTCGACCGAAGAGCATCGCCGAAAGTTGTTTGAAGCGCAGTTTAACTCTGGTCTTCTCCAAGAGAGTATGGTCACACTGAAACAAATGCGGGATACCCAAGATCTAGGAAAGCTTAACCTCATCGCTGGGGAAGTGTTTTTCCAAAACTCCAAATGGGCAGATGCTTGCAAATACTGGACGCTTGCCATCCAATCCAACCAACTGCAACCTGATGCATGGTTGAAACTAGCGAGAGCGCGACGTCGCGCTGGCAGTCCAGAACTAGCCAAAGAAGCCTTGATGAATGGATTGGAATCCACAGATGAGCGCTTCAAGCTGCAAGAGACCTCTTTAGTACATCTCGCGCTTGGTAACTGGGATGAAGCCATCGAAAGCTTCAACTATTTCCTTTCGAGAAAAGATCTTAAGCCTAACAAAGATGCCCGACTGGATCTGGCTTATGCATTGCACCGATCGGGGAACACCCTGGCTGCCGAAAAAACACTTGCTGAGTACAACAAAAAATTTGGTGAAGATAGTCGCAGCGCCAAAATACTGTCCGACATTAAGCAGGGTCACTTGGGCCAAGTAGCTTCTTAATCCATAAAAGGTGCGGGAAGTGACTCTTCCCGCGTCTTGGATAGTTATTAAAGCCTATCAACGCAGTTTCCGTGGGAACCGACGCTTTTGTGTAAGCATAAAATGCCTATGAATGATTTATCTATTATAGTGCCGCTAGATTTATCCCAGCGGCCACTCGATATCTTGTTTAAGGCCATTCATCTATGTAAAGCCGCACAAACCACAGGTTGCAGGATAATTTTTGGCCATGCTGATCGCGGAACCTTGGTTGATCGACTAGCCCACAAAGCCCTCAGCTCTTTTTCTCACAGCCATGTTGTAAGCGAGAAAATCAGTAGCACGGCAATCAATACTTCCTTACTTAGAAATATTGCTTTTGAAAGAGTCAATACGAAGTTCTTGCTTCTTCTGGATGTTGATATATGGCCAGACTTCGAGCTATTTTCAAAGTACTTGACACTTCTCGCCAGCGACAAGTCACCGCTGTACTTTCTTCCTTGCATATACTTAACAGCAAACGGCTCCAAAAAACTCAAGAAAAAACAGTTACACCCCGTGGATTTAACAAATAAGTTCTTTGACTTTTCTCGTAAAGACTTTTTGCATATCGCAAGTCCTTCTTCAATAACCTTTATGCATACTGTGGACTTTGGATCAATAGGCGGATTCGATCAAGCCTTTGAGGGGCACGGTTACGAAGACTTCGACTTTATGATTCGACTTGCTCGGCATCATAAATTAATATCACCAACCCCTTCATTTTTTTCTAATAATCCCTCTCGATCACCGCTGTTTGCATCTGGATACCGGCGAGAACTGGGCAGACTGTGCCTGCCCACCTTATTAAATAAAGATTTTGCGTATCATCTACACCACGCCAAACCCAAGGCGTCAAAATATTATGAAGCCCGGACAAAAAATTTCGAAATCTTCAAAAACAAACATCAAGAACTTTCTATCGGCGGAGAAGAGACCGCTACGTTAATTGAAGACTTCATCAAATTATGCTCAAATAACAATCAACTGATTTCACATTTTTCTGCGCTGTTCGAAAACAAACCAGGACACGTGGACAGATACGATACATTTAAACGCCGATTAAGGTTTTTAATCAATGAGTAAGAAGCCCGCTCGCTACAAAAAGCTGAAAAAGTTGATTCGCGACCCTAATCTCTTTTTCTATGACATGTTTCGCAAGCGCGTGTTCAAAGGAGTATCACCGACGGTGCTTCAAAAGACTGCGCAGACTACCATTGGCACCGCTAACACCATTGACCTGATGGAGGTCAACCGAGTGGGCCTACCAGCTTACATTCGTAAGCATCTGAACACGGGTATAGGTGCCGAAGACGGAACAGACCCGAACAGTGTCGTAATTTGGAGTGGCTATCTCAACGGGCTTATTTCATTTTTGGCGGATCTTAAGGCTGCCGTGCCAACAGACATAACAATCTACACGTTGGGCGGCGGAGTAAATATTTTCTCCCCAGCGTCAGAAAAACTCGATACAGCATATGCCTCTAAAGCGCTAAGCTCACGTCCAAATTTTGTAATTGAAATTGCAAGTCCGTTGGGACAGTTAAATGTTCTGCATTTTTATCCATACGATATTGGTCCATCCGGCGACGCCACTGTCCGCTCTAACCGTGCTTGGGTGAGACGTTTTGCAATCCAGGATTTTGACAAGGTATTCAACCGAGCGGAAGTCGCTGAAACTGAGAGAGTTGATGCAGTTTACACTTGGGTAAATCATGCGGACGCAGTGTGGCAGTCTCTTTGGAAAGACACTTTCCCTGAAAAAGCATTCGATCCAGATCGTTATACAAGTAATGATGAGTTGCGATTCTCCCTACGCTCGCTCAACAAGTACGCACCGTGGTTAAACCGTATTCATATCGTCACAAATTGCAGCAAACCTAGCTGGCTCGCTGACGACCCAAGAATTAACTGGGTCGCCCATGAAGATATTTTCCCAGACCAAAAAGCCTTACCAACGTTTAACTCGCATGCTATAGAAGCATGCCTGCACAGAATACCAGGGCTAACGGAAAACTTTATTTATCTAAATGACGATTTTGTGCTCGCCCAGCCATGTTTACCTGTAGATTTCTTTGATGAAACTGGACGTTCCGTCACTTATTTCGAACCCTATGGAATGGTTAGTGGAATATCCACTCCAGAAACCCCGGACTATCTCATTGCAGCCAATAATGTCAGAAAAATATTGGCGAAGGACTTCCCAAACTACAAGGCAAGAAATTTACATCGGCACGTCCCCTACTGCCTTAAGAAATCGGTCTTGGCAGAAATTGAATCAAAATACCCAAGCGCATTCACCAAGACCCGGCTTTCCAAATCGAGAAGCGAAAACGATGTAAATATCACTTCATTCTTCTATCACCATTACGCTTACGCGACGGGTCGAGCAGTAAAGTCCGACGCATCTGGAATCATCGTCCGGCCCAACAACATAAATACTGTGACCAGCGAAAATGCATTTAAGTACAAATTTCTTTGCTTCAACGATGGCGATGGAAGCGCAGGGGACACCAAATACAAAGAAATGACCCAAAAATTCTTTGAGCTTCGCTTAAATCACCGCGCCCCTTGGGAACGCGCGAATATTTAACTTGTTCAATTGATTTTTTGTGCGACCAGTCATAACTGGTCGCACCTACGGTGTTAGCCAAAAAAACTGGAGAGGTACGGCGATTTCCTTTTATCAAAAATCATCTTCTTGAAATCGTCATCCTCTTTGCCAAGTTCCTTTTTCAAAGCGTCTTTATCAGCGCTTACTTCGTACACAGCTAGCAAAGCAAAAAATCGCTTAAATTTCTTATTTCGAGGAAAGCCAACTTTACCACAGCACTCAAAAACCTGAGCACTTGTTATTTTATTAAATGCCAACAAAGCGATAGAAAAGATATGCTCTTCTGCACTTGGCATATACTTCACTAGCAAAGCTAAGCTACTAATTGCATCCGGGTAATCCACCTCAGTAAAGTACTGGGTCTCAACACCGCCAACCAATGACAGGCTAAAATCTTTCAAAAAAGTTCTTCTCCATTTATTTTTGTACGTAAAAATATGGAGATCATCAGAAACTTTTTTGGTATAGATGACGGCCTCTTCTCCACCCTCACCCGAAATTCTAATAGCGACAGGTTCCAGGCTCGATAAGTTTTTAACCAGCCCAAAAAGCCAATCACCGCTTACAGCGACCAGCTCCACCTTTGCATTTTGGCAACCTTTCTGCAGACCGCACACTTTTGAACGAAGGTCCTGCATGATCGCCATTACTTGTGCGGACTTCGCTTGGGCTTGAGCATTCTCGACACTGAAACTACTGTACTTCTCATACTCCTCTATATTTTTTAGTTCCAACTTCGCCCTGTCTGCTTTTGGTTGCGCCCTACGCTTCAACCACTCCTCTTTTGATTTTGTGTAATAATGATGCACCCTTGCCTTGCCCGCCACCGGAGACTTTAACTTGATAGGCATCCTTTGATCCCACTCGGCAGGCCTCAACGCATTATCCAGGTACACCCCGTCCAGCAAATCACATATATGCGTACGCATATTGTAAGTATTTTTGCTCGAGAAAAGTGTCTTAACCGTTCTAGCGATACCCTTATCACACTTTGTAAATCTATCTATAACCAGGCCGCTATTTTCTGTTAATTGCCCACCCGACCCAAAAATCAGCCATGGGAAGGCGATAGCCCCTACATTAAGGTGTTCGGACTCAGCTTCTTGGATCAAAGACTGCACGCAGCCATCATCAATCACTAGAAATTCATCAAGGTCACAAATCAATACATAATCGTAATCTTGCGCATAGTTCTGCAAGAAGTGCCCGTATGCATCTCGCTGAGGTGGGATACCTTCTTTACGTGGCCAATGAACGCGTGTCACTTCTTTTACCGCATGCAATGAAGCTAACAGTTCAGATGTTCCATCATCGCTGACATTGTCATATACGAAAACACCATCAAACCCAAGCGACTTATAATAGGCCACCCACTCTTCTATATAATTACGCTCATTTCGACAGATTGCGCAAACTGCTACCCGATGCTTCAAGCCTGACATTATCCCTCTCAAACACATATCATACGGTTATCTTATATAACACAAACTGTAAAATCTCACATATCACAATAATTATACAACAAACTGATAAACTCAACGAGCAGCCCTCAACTTACTCTAAGCCTAGCAATTCTCAGCTGCCCAACAAAGTCCATCAGTGTATTATTTTCAGGTTTTTTGATGCTTTACTTTGATAAGGGATTTCATGATCAGAAAATGTTTGCTCCCCTCAGCTGGCTATGACACCCGCTTCCTGCCTGCTACCAAAGCCATGCCTAAGGAAATGCTGCCGATGGTGAACAAGCCACTGATCCAGTACGGCGTCGAAGAAGCGCTGGAAGCTGGATTGAACGAGATTTCCATCGTTACCGGTCGCGGCAAGCGCGCCCTAGAAGACCACTTCGACATCAGCTACGAGCTGGAAAACCAGATCAAGGGCACCGACAAGGAAAAACACCTGGTCGGTATCCGTCGTCTGCTCGACGAGTGCTCGTTCTCCTACACCCGTCAGACCGAAATGAAGGGCCTGGGCCACGCGATCCTCACTGGCCGCCCGCTGATCGGCGACGAGCCATTCGCCGTGGTACTGGCCGACGACCTGTGCGTTAACCTTGAAGGTGACGGCGTGCTCAAGCAGATGGTCAAGCTGTACGAGCAGTTCCGTTGCTCGATCGTCGCCATCCAGGATGGTCGATCCGCAAGAGACCAACAAGTACGGCGTGATCGCCGGCGAGATGATCCGCGACGACATCTACCGTGTTAACAACATGGTCGAAAAGCCAAAGCCTGAAGATGCACCGTCGAACCTGGCCATCATCGGCCACTATATCCTGACCCCGGACATCTTCGACCTGATCGAACAGACCGAGCCAGGCAAGGGCAGTGAAATCCAGATCACCGACGCCCTGATGAAACAGGCCCAGAACGGCTGCGTGATGGCCTACAAATTCAAGGGCAAGCGCTTTGACTGCGGTGGCGCAGAAGGCTACATCGACGCCACCAACTTCTGCTTCGAGAACTTCTACAAGACCGGCAAGGCGTACTAATCCATAAGCATTCAACCCCTCTGCTCTTTGAGCTTTTGCCCTTTAGAGACAGAGGACCTTAATTAAATTATCCCCACCGAGCCATTAACTTACCCTGAAAGCAGCACCGTCAATATGGCTCCAAACTGGATGAATTTTAGCATATAGGCGCTGCGCTTCGTTTGCCAACCCAAGCTTATTTGCTACGGCATACGCGTAAGAGCCGCACGGAAAGTTCCTCCCCCCGCTTTTTTCGAACGCCAACAACAAACAACTATAGATATCCTTCAGCCCAACCAAGACCCCACTCAAAACAATATCTTTTTCTGTCGATGAATTAAAAAATGACAAGAAGAGGCTTTTGGCCAGATAGTAGAAAATAAAATGATTCCCATGATCCATCTTTTCCCAAAATGGCCAAAGCTGAATCCCAACCTTCAAGACATAGTCATGATCGGATTGTTTGCCAGCCAAACAGAACATTGATGGAGAGAAACTCTCGGGAACATCAAATTTCATGGAGTCAGTCAAATACCTTGACCAGCGGATATCTGTCTTTATCACCTTAGCAGGGTTTCCACCCAAAACTACATTTGCCGGATGCCTCCCACTTACGATAGCACCAGCACCAACAATGCTCCCACTGGAAACGTGAGCCCCCTTCAATATTAAACTATTTGTCGCCAACCAAACTTTATCACCAATTACGACATCTTTTGCAAAATTAAGACGCTCACCAACATCAGAATAAATCGAATGCAGATCCGAAGAAAATATTTGTGGATTTGCAAACAAACAATCTCTTCCAATTAAAACATTTGCCCTCTCACACGCATGGATCTTTATTTCAGAATTACAAATCAGCCCTTCACCAATCACAACCCTGCAATTATCAGCAACAATTATTCTCCCACGGACTTCACTTAACCCTCCGATGACAAGCTCGGCGTTAACCCCAACAGAAATCCTAGCACCCATCAACTTAACTTCTAAACCAAACTTCACAGCCGACGACGGCTCAAGCTCCAACCAAGAAGAGGCCATAGTCAGCCCAGGAGCGCTCACAACATCTGGCAAGGAGCTCACATCATTGTACTGTTTACCCATACAACCCCCTCCATTTCCGTCGAGCCTGTTATGAAGTCTCGACCATTGCTAATCAATGCGTATTTTTGTCATTTAGGTGATCCCTTCACCGCACTACATCAACTTCAATTAGAAACAGCTAATACATCAGTAAATATGCAAAACAGCATTGGCTATCGATGCCGTTCCAAAACGCCAGCCCGGATGTTTGTCAAGCCAAATATTACGCCTTAAGACTCTACCCAAAAGCACTTCAAGCATCTCAAGCTCGTGCGAGCTCGGAAGCTCATCTATCACTTTTCCATCTTCGTAAACTAGGCATCAACTTGGCTAGAGCCGGGAGCTTCGGCCAATGAAAGCGCCCCTCTTCTGCACGAACCTCCAACGGAGAAATAGACACATTGGTCAGGTGCCGCAGAAAACCCAAGACTTTACGTGGCGCATTCTGCCCCATCATTGTTTTTTTGGCGAATTCTTGAGTCAACCGATTGACCTGCCTTCAGACGGCAAAGTGGTCCGGACTCGAACAGCTAGGGGGGGTGCAATAATCGTGAAATGGCGCTTATTCGGCGCTTGTAGACGCCTCGACTCAGCGTTAATCAGTAGTCCTCACGCTCCGCGAAGTGCAGATACCTCCTAACGCGGAGGCCGTGAACAAAACGAATGCAAGACAGGTAGCGGTCAACAACATAGCATCGATCCTCTGAAACCCTTTACCCCGATGACCGGAGTAATATTTAGCAAGGTCGTATTCCTTAATTATTGCAATTTGGCTATCGACTCTGAGCCCATCCAAACAAGTATCAACTGAGCATTCCCACACGGATGCCCTACCTTCCTCAGTCAAAGATCTCGACTACACCGACCACCTCGCCATCACTCACACCCATCACGGCCAGAGCGCGGATCTTATTATCACGCATATAGCCTTCGGCCTCTGAAAGCTGGGCGCTGGCTGCTATGGTATGAGGGCGCGGGGTCATAAAGGCAGCGACGTTCTGATTGACAACACCGGGGTTGTCCAGCAGGGCACGGCGCAGGTCGCCGTCGGTGACGATACCGGCAAGCTTGCCATTGTCGTCGTTTACCAAAGTCAGGCCCAGACGACTCTGTGTCATTACCAAAAGACAATCGTGGAAACTCGTTGCCGGACTGACCACTGGTGCCGGTGAATGCATCACATCACACACCCGTGTCAGCAGTTTTCGACCTAGGCTACCGCCGGGATGGAAGCGAGCGAAATCCATGGCCTTGAAATCCAGGGCTTCGATCAGCGCTACCGCCAGCGCATCCCCCATGGCCATAGTGGCCAAGGTCGAGGTGGTTGGCGCAAGGTTGTTAGGACAAACCTCACGGTCAACCGAGATGTCCAGCCAGATGTCCGCATGGCTAGCGAGAGTAGATTTGCCATTGCCGGTCATGGCGACAATCTTGTTGCCGAAGGATTTCAGGCTCGGGATCAGCTTGATCAGCTCTTCGGTTTCGCCGCTGTAGCTGATCAGGATCAATACGTCGATCGGCTTGAGCATGCCGAGGTCGCCGTGGAAGGCTTCGGCCGGGTGCAGGAAGAAACTCGGCGTACCGGTGGAGGCGAAGGTCGCGACCATCTTTTGCCCGATCAAACCGGACTTGCCCATTCCGCATACGACGGTGCGGCCTTTACAACCGAGAATCACTTCCACCGCCCGCTGGAATTCGCCATTCAGGCGTTCGGCCAGTTGACCGATGGCTTGCGCCTGGGCGCAAAGTGCTTCTTTGGCAATTGGAAGGTGATTCATGGGGACGCCTATCGTTCCTTGACTTTAAAGGCGCGTATGGTAACGGCTCAATGCCAGCGTGGAAACGTGGATACCCTGCCGTTCATAGGAAATATCCAGCAGCGGTATGAAGTCAGCCGTTAAATACACCGTGGATGACAATCAATGGATGGAGTCCGTCCTATCGCGCCTCGTCTGTACCTGTGAAGGCACAGATAAGCACTCAAGTGGTTGTCTACAGTTGGAACCCATGGATACCGAATCAAAGCAACACGGAATGTTCAGCCGCGACGATGTGTTCTGGTGGGGCTGCGGCAGCCTGGAGAAACGCTTGAGTCATGTGCTCGGCCACGGACTGGACGAGTACAGCATCAGTACCCGCGACCTTGAATCCAACGCCTCGTTCGTCAACTACTACGCCATCATCACCCGCCCCACCAGCCCACCGGCGCGACGCTGGACGTGGTGGAAAAGTTGATTCGCAAGCTGCTGTTCATTTCGTGCCTGGAGTCGCGTTTTTATCGTGAGCGTGGCGTGTTGGCGGGCGGGGTGCATTTCCAGTATCCGGGATGCCTGGGGGGATTGAGACGCCTCGGGAAAGCCTAATCTTCATGCGCTTCATAGAGGGACCGGCGCCGCGAATGGTCAGGATTGCGCCGCAGGTTGCCCAGGGTATCGCGGAAATCGAGGCGCTGTCCCATCGCTATCTGCAACCGGCCAACTGGCGGCAACGGTACCGATTCTGGAAAATGGATTATTTCCGCCCGTGGTATCTGTTGCGCTGGCGTTTCAATTTCGTGCGCTACCTGCCCTCCCTCAGGGAACTGCCGACTGACGATATACGCTTTCACGGTTTGGCCGAACGTCTGCGCGGCTTGCAGCCCGCCCTGCGCCGCGCCCAGCCCCGCGCCCGCAACACCCAGCGCTGCTTTGCCATATGGATTACCTGGCCAAGAATTTCTTTGTCTCGCCCGAGGGCTTGCAGATGATCGACTGGAGCGAGGTGAAGATCGGTCGCGTCGGGTTTGATGGCGGCGCCTATTTGAGTGCGATTTTCCGCCAAGGGGACCTGACGCGTTTTGCCAAGGTGCGCGCGGAGTTTTTGAGTGCCTATGCCGAGGCGCTGGACGAGCGATTCGATCAGCAGAGTGCGTTGCGCAACGTCGATTATTTTTTCCGCAGAATGCGTTGTGGCATTTCTTGCGGCCCAGGACCATTGCCGATTACCAGCAACGGGGCAAGCTGGAGCTGCTGCATGAGAAGTATGAGTATTTGTTGGCGTTGCCTTTGAGGGCGGAGCGGTAGGTTAGCGCCGATAGAGTTTTTTTTGACATTAGGGCGCCTTCGCTGGCAAGCCAGCTCCTACAGTGGGGGGGGTGTTTCTTAGGGCCTGGTTTCTGGTCGGCTTTCAATTGTCAATTGCGCTGTTGGGTGCGGGATGTCCGCTCATCGGACTGTTGAATCAACACGCTTTTTGGCAGTTTAAAAGTCACGATTTCTGTGAAAAAAACCTCTGAAATTTCTCACTTTTGTGAATTGCCACGCGCCGTTTGTATTATCATTGCACCACCTTTTTTCAAGCCCATCCTTCAGGCCCACACCATGACACGTGCCTGAGCGGAGAGTGCGCCTGTTACGGATATCCGCTGTTTTTTATGGACAATGTCGCTCCATCGCGTCGCTCTTTGCTGATTCTGTCGAAGGGTGCGCAACAGATTTCCACCCTCCCCGCCCTGCTGCCCGAGTACCGGCTGCTGTGTGGGACGGTGCGCGACATTGGCCAGGCCGATGAAGTCCTTGCGTGGGGGCGCAAGCCGAGCGCCTTGCGTGCTCAGGCAGCTGCAGTCGAGGCCGGTTTGCCCTTGCTTACGGTGGAGGACGGTTTTCTGCGTTCCGTGGGCCTGGGCGCCGACGAGCCGCCGCTGTCGCTGGTGGTCGACCCGCTGGGCGTCTATTACGATGCCAGCGCCCCTTCCCGCCTCGAACAATTGATCCCGGTTCCGCTCACCGAAGCGCAGAACCTGCGTACCCGCGCCTTGCAGGCCAGTTGGTGCGAGGAGCGCGTGTCCAAATACAACGGTGCCCGCATCGAGGCTTGCGACTTGCCTCAGCCGTGTGTGCTGGTGGCCGATCAGACGCGCGGCGATGCATCGCTGCAAGGTGCCACCGCTGCCGATTTTGAACGCATGCTCGATGCCGCGTTGACCCGTCATCCGCAGAGTACGGTGGTGGTCAAGGTTCACCCGGACGTGGTGGCCGGGCGCAAGCAAGGTCATTTCGACCTCGCGGCTTTGCGCAAGCATCCGCGGGTTCATTTGATCAGCGAGAACGTGCACCCGGCCGAGCTGCTGCCGGTCGTCCAGGCTGTTTATGTGATGACCTCGCAACTGGGCTTTGATGCACTGTTGTGGAACGTGCCGGTGCACACCTTTGGCATGCCGTTCTACGCCGGCTGGGGGTTGACCGTGGATGCCCTGCCTGTTCCAGAGCGGCGCCAACCGGTCATCCTTGAACAACTGCTGCACGCCACGCTGGTGGAATATCCGCGTTATGTCGACCCGGAGACGGGGGCGCCATGTGAGCCTGAGACGGTCCTGAAGTGGCTGGGTTTGCAGCGACGGATGCGCAGCCGGCTGCCGCAAGATTTGCAAATGGTCGGTTTCAGCAAATGGAAGCAGCCACTGGTGCTGGACTTTTTCAATGGGTCAGCGATTCGTTTCCTCGGCCGCTTTTCCCGCCACCGCATTGCTCCGGTCATCACTTGGGGTTGCCAGCACGATGCACCATTGAGCAAGAAAGTCGCCAACCACCTCGGCCGAGTCGAAGACGGCTTCCTGCGCTCCGTCGGCCTGGGCGCGAAGAAAGTCCGTCCGCTGTCCTGGGTGTTCGACGACCTCGGCATCTACTACGACGCCACCCGACCTTCGCGTCTGGAACAGCTCTTGCAGAACGAGCCGTGCTCGCCTGAGTTGTTGCGGCGGGCAGCAGCGCTGCGTGAAGCGATCTGCACCGCCGGAGTGACCAAATACAACTTGCCCGGTGCCACGTGGAAACGTCCGGCCGGTGTCGAGCGGGTGATTCTGGTACCGGGCCAGGTCGAGTCCGACGCCTCGATCCGTTACGGCGCGCACCGCATCCGGCGCAATCTTGATTTGCTCAAGGCGGTGCGCGAGCGTCATCCGACGGCATGGCTGTTGTACAAGCCGCACCCTGAAGTATTGGCCGGCACACGCGAGGCCGGCGAAGACGAAGAGCGCACCAGTGACTGGTGCAACCAGGTGGTCGGCGATGTGCCCTTTCACGAACTGTTGTCCGAGGTCGATGAGGTGCATGTGCTGACCTCGCAATCGGGCTTCGAAGCCTTGTTGCGCGGGGTGCCGGTGACCACCTACGGCCAGCCGTTTTATGCCGGCTGGGGGCTGACCCGGGACCGCGACATGAGCTCTGAAGTCCTGGCGCGCCGCACCCGGCGCCTGAGCCTGGATGAACTGGTGGCCGGGACCCTGATTCGCTACCCGACCTACGTAAGCCGAATCACACGAAAATTCACCACCCCCGAACGCACGCTAATCGAGATCCAGAACTGGGATGAAGTACCTACGCAAGGAAGAACGCCAACATGGCGAGAGATGATTCAACGCGTGCTCGCAACAGCTTTGAGATCAAGCCCAAGAAACTCGTAGTGTCTGTCGAGCGCTTCCGGCGTCCGGCATCGGTGAAACCGCGCAACTCGTTCCTGTTTCTGCAGGGCGTCAGTTCGCCGTTTTTCGCACGCCTGGTGCAGGCACTGCGGGCCGAGGGACAGTTGGTCAAGTCGGTCAATTTCAATATGGGCGACATCTTGTACGGCAGCGGCGCGCGCGTGTTCTATTCGGCGCGCCCCGAGCAGTTGATGGACTTCTACAGCGAGTGCTTCAGGGCAGACCACATTACCGACGTGGTGCTGTTCGGCGATTGCCGCCCGGTGCATCAACCGGCGGTGGAACTGGCCAGGTCCCTGGGCATTCGTGTGCACGTGTTCGAGGAGGGTTACTTCCGCCCGTACTGGATCACCCTTGAGCGCAACGGCGTGAACAATCACTCGCTGCTGCCTCGGGATCCGGATTGGTACCGGGAAGTGGGCAAGTACATCCCGCGTTATCACAACGGCAACTCGTTCCGCCTGTCCTTCGCTTCCCGGGCCTTTCACGATGTGATGTATCACGTCGGTGGCGCGCTGAACAAAGCCGTGTTCCCCCATTACAAGACCCACGCACCGTTCAACGCAGCCGTGGAGTATGCCGGCTACATTCGCCAGGGCCTTCGCCTGGTCAGCGCCAAGGGCCGCGATTCCGAGGTGATCAGTCAAGTGGCACGCAACCGCCATCGCACCTTCCTGTTGCCGCTGCAACTGGACAGCGATGCGCAGATCCGCGATCACTCGCCGTTCAAGCACATGAAAGATGTGCTCAAGCATGTGATGGGCTCGTTCGCCCGGCATGCCGGCAGCGACACGCGGCTGGTGGTCAAGAACCATCCGCTGACGCCGGGGATCATCAACTACCACCGCATCACCCGACGCATTGCCCACAAGCTCGGTATCGCCGACCGCGTGGACTTCCTCGAAAGCGGGCACATGCCGACGCTGTTGTCGCACGTTGCCGGCGTGGTCACGGTCAACAGCACCGTGGGCGGTTCGTCGCTGATGCACAGCGTGCCGACCATCGCCCTCAGCGACCCGATCTACAACCTCAAGGGGCTCACCCACCAGGGCGGCCTCGACGATTTCTGGCACACGCCGGAACCGCCTGACACCACGCTGTTCCAGCGCTTTCGCAGCACCGTGATTCACACCACCCAGGTCAATGGCGGCTTCTATACCCGCTGCGGTATCGACATGGCCGTGAACAACTCGCTGGAAGTGCTGATGGCCAAAACCTCCAGGATTGAACGCTACTTATGACGCTGCACAAACAACCGCGCTGCATCCTGATCACCGGTGCCACGGGGGGTATCGGTGGTGCGCTGGCACCCGCCTATGCGGCGCCAGGCGTGACCCTGATCCTTCAAGGCCGGCGCACCGAGCGCCTGGAAGAAATGGCCGAGCAGTGCCGCGCTGCCGGCGCTCGTGTCATCCTCCACGCGCTCGACGTCCGGGACCTGGTGGCCGTGCGCGAATGGATCGGCCTGATCAGCGAAACCGAGCAGCCTGACCTGATCATCGTCGGTGCCGGGGTCAATACGGCCACGGGCCCGAACTCGGAAGATGAGGACTGGGAACAGTCCCAGGCCTTGATCGAAATAAACGTGATGGCGGCCATCACGACCGTGCAGGCGGCCCTGCCGGCCATGCGCGCGCGCAAACATGGCCAGATCGCACTGTTCAGTTCCCTTGCCGGTTGGCGCGGACTGCCCGTCACCCCCAGCTACAGTGCCAGCAAAGCCGCGATAAAGGCTTACGGCGAAGCCATGCGCGATCTGGTCGCCGCTGACGGTGTGCGGATCAATGTGATCATGCCGGGTTATGTCGAGTCGAAAATGTGCTTTGAAATGCCTGGGCCGAAACCGTTGCTGTGGAACCCGGACAAAGCCGCGCAGCGGATACGCCGTGGCCTTGCAGCCGACCAGCCACGCATCAGTTTCCCCTTCCCCCTGAACCTCGGATGCTGGGCCTTGAGTGTCATTCCCCCGCGGATGTCGTCTGTAATTTTGCGATGGCTGGACTACAGTGCCTGACTTTCTGAACAGTCCTTTCTGCTGGGTCGTTACTGGCGGATTTCTTCTTTCCTGCATCATCGAAACGATGTTGATCCCCAGGCCCGTCTTGCGCCGCCCGCTGCGCAGCTGGCTGCTGCATGCCGGTGCATGGCTGTTCTCGATTGCCCTGCTGTATGGCATGACCGGGCGCCCGTATTTCAGCGCCGTGAATGTGCTGGCCCTGTGGCTGTTGATCGTGCTGGTGAGCAACTCGAAGTACCACTCATTGCGCGAACCCTTCGTCTGCGCCGACTTTGAATACTTCAGTGATGCGGTGCGTTATCCGCGCCTTTATCTGCCCTTTTTCGGTATCGGCAAGACGATTGCGCTGGCGCTGGCGTTTGTCGCCTACCTGGCCTGCGGACTCTATTTCGAAGCGGCCGCCGCCGATGCGTTGTCCGTAGGGGCAAGGGCACTGGCCAGCGCGTTGGTGTTGCTGATTGCCGGAGGCTGGAAACCGCTGCAACCCAGCTTCGATGCCAGTCTGGACCTGACCCGCTGGGGCCTGGCCGCCAGTTTGTGGACCTACTTCCGGGCAGCCCGACGCAAGGTGTCCATCGACACGTTGCGCTCGCCTTTTGCGCTCAGCCCGGAAACGGTCAGCCCCCCTTCTGACATAGCGCTGCCCGACCTCGTCTCGGTGCAGAGCGAATCGTTCTTCGATGTTCGCAGATTGTGGCCCGGCATCCGCGAGCAGGTGCTGAGTCAGTACGACGTCCTGCGTAGCGAAGCCAGGGCCCATGGTCGCCTGCACGTCGCGGCCTGGGGCGCGAATACCGTGCGCACCGAGTTCGCCTTCCTGACCGGGATCGCCAGCGACAGGCTGGGCGTTCATCGCTTCAATCCTTATCGCCACCTGGCCCGTCAGGGACTGCCCGGCATCGCCGCCGAAATGAAACGCCGGGGTTATCGCACCGTGTGTGTTCACCCTTACGCGGGTAGCTTCTACGGCCGTGACCGGGTGCTGCCGGCGCTGGGTTTCGATGAGTTCATCGACGTGCGCAGCTTCAATGACGGGCAAAAAGCCGGACCGTTCATTGGCGATTGCGCGGTGGCGGACAAGATCATCGAGCTGCTCGACGACGGCGACCGCACTCAGCCCTTGTACATCCACGCTGTCACGATGGAAAACCATGGGCCGCTGCACCTGGAGCAGGTAGAAGCGGCGGAGCTGCCAAACTGGTTCGATCGTCCGTTGCTGGACGGCATGCGCGACCTGGCGCCTTATCTGCGCCACCTGAGCAATGCCGACCGGATGCTCGGAAAGTTGCGCGAGTACCTGTTGGCCAGCCCGACATCGACCGGGTTGTGCTTCTTTGGCGACCACGTGCCGATTCTTCCGGATGTCTACACCGCCCTGGGCGCGCCCGATGGCGATACCGATTACTTCATCTGGTCCAATCAGGCGCCCTCCTCCAGCGCACCCCGGACAATGGGCGTGGAACAGTTGGCCATGAACTTCGTCGAGCAGCTGAGCAGCAACCGGCCATCCGCCGCTAAGGCGAGCCGGGTCCAGACCGCAACCCATGACTGACATCGACACCGCTCCCTTGCGAATCGTCCTCGGTTCCAGCTTGCCGGAACATGATGAGTCGATCGCACGGATGATCACTTCGGGCCGCAGCTCCCTGGCCTTTTTCCTTGGCGATGAAGCCTGCCGCTATCGGCTGGTGG
>NZ_AKJJ01000013.1:0-26329 GCF_000282395.1 Pseudomonas sp. GM55
TTTCCCCCCGCCGTTGCGGCAGCTCAAGCACCTTGGGCTCACCGACATCGATCTGCAGGCTGTGATCGAGCAATTTGCGCTCGACACGTTCCTCTTGCTCGCTGCGTTGTGACATGTGGTTGGCACAGCCGCTGACCAGCAGGGTGCCGCACAAGGCGGCACCACCGAGGCCTAAGGTGTTTCGCTTGAACATGACGCCTCTATATCCGGTATCAGCGGCGGATGCGGGCCTGAAGGAAGGACAGCACCTCGGCGACCGGCAGCGCTTGTGCGTCGGCCTCGGTACGGCTCTTGTATTCCAGGTTGCCTTCGGCCAGGCCGCGGTCGCTGACCACGATCCGGTGTGGAATGCCGATCAGCTCCATGTCCGCGAACTTGATGCCCGGGCTGGTTTTCTTGTCACGGTCGTCCAGCAACACTTCGAAGCCGGCAGCGGTCAGTTCCGCGTACAGCTTGTCGGTGGCTTCGCGAACCTGCTCGGTTTCGTAGCGCAACGGCACCAGGGCAATCTGGAATGGCGCGAGAGTGTCGCTCCAGATGATCCCGTTTTCGTCGTTGTTCTGCTCGATGGCAGCCGCTACCACGCGGGACACGCCGATGCCGTAGCAACCCATTTCCAGGGTGACCGGCTTGCCGTTCTCGCCCAGCACTTCGCACTTCATCGCTTTGCTGTACTTGTTGCCCAGCTGGAAGATGTGCCCGACTTCGATGCCGCGCTTGATTTCCAGGATGCCTTTGCCGTCCGGGCTCGGGTCGCCGGCCACAACGTTACGCAGGTCGGCAACGGTCGGAACAGGCAGGTCGCGCTCCCAGTTCACGCCGAAGTAGTGTTTGTCATCGATGTTGGCACCGATGCCAAAGTCGCTCATCAGTTCGACCGAACGGTCGATGATGATCGGCAGCGGCAGGTTCAACGGGCCGAGGGAACCGGCGCCCGCGCCAATGGCGTCGCGCAGTTCGCTTTCCGAGGCCATGACCAGAGGGCTGGCAACGCCTGGCTGGTTGGCCGCCTTGATTTCGTTCAGCTCATGGTCGCCACGGATGATCAGGGCAATCAGCTTGCCTTTTTCTTCAGCGTGCACCACGAGGGTCTTGATGGTTTTCTCGATCGGCAGGTTGAAGCCTTCGACCAGTTGCGCGATGGTCTTGGCGTTCGGCGTGTCGACCAGGCGCAGTTCTTCAGTCGGAGCGGCGCGCGAGGTTTCCCGTGGCACGGCTTCGGCTTTCTCGATGTTCGCGGCGTAGTCGGAGCCGTTGCTGAAAACGATGTCGTCTTCACCGGACTCGGCCAGCACGTGGAACTCGTGGGAGCCGGCACCGCCGATGGAGCCGTTGTCGGCTTCAACAGGGCGGAACTTCAGGCCCAGACGGGTGAACACGTTGCAGTAGGCCTGGTGCATGCGGTCGTAGGTGACCTGCAGCGAAGCCTGGTCGGCGTGGAACGAGTAGGCGTCCTTCATGATGAATTCGCGGCCGCGCATCAAGCCGAAGCGCGGGCGGATTTCGTCACGGAATTTGGTCTGGATCTGGTACAGGTTTATCGGCAGCTGCTTGTAGCTGCTCAACTCGTTGCGCATCAGATCGGTGATGACTTCTTCGTGGGTGGGACCTGCGCAGAAATCGCGACCGTGGCGATCCTTGAAGCGCAGCAGTTCAGGGCCGTACTCTTCCCAGCGCCCGGATTCCTGCCACAGCTCAGCCGGTTGC
This sequence comes from Pseudomonas sp. GM55, assembly GCF_000282395.1. Classification (NCBI taxonomy): domain Bacteria; kingdom Pseudomonadati; phylum Pseudomonadota; class Gammaproteobacteria; order Pseudomonadales; family Pseudomonadaceae; genus Pseudomonas; species Pseudomonas sp. GM55. The sequence continues at coordinate 1,708 of NZ_AKJJ01000013.1, forward strand.
GTGCTCGGCATCAACACTTCGAGAGAGCCGGCGGCGTTCATTTCTTCACGAACGACGGCTTCGACCTTGCGCATTACCCGCAAGCCCATCGGCAGCCAGGTGTACAGGCCCGAGGCGAGTTTGCGGATCATGCCGGCGCGCAGCATCAGCTGGTGGCTGATCACGACCGCGTCGGAAGGCGTTTCTTTTTGTGTGGCGAGCAAAAATTGACTGGTGCGCATGGTTGGCCGTTATCGATTGCTGATGACGAGAAATGACGGAGCATTGTACGGGTGAGTTCCGCTGGCGTACAGGCGTGCGGTCGGTGGTGTGGCAGGAGGGCGCGATTCACTCGGCCCTCCGCGACTTTTCCAGGGCCAAGAACCTACGATTCTTCGGCGACCGGGGTCTGCACCGGTTCCGGTGTAGGTGTCGGGCCTGCGCGGCGGTTTTCCTGGAACCAGTGCAAGGCGATCAACAGCAGGGTCGGAACGCCCAGCAGGGCGGTAATCAGGAAGAAGTCGTGATAACCGAACTTCTCCACCATGACCCCGGAGTAGCCGCCGATCAGGCGTGGCAGTAGCAGCATGATCGAGCTGAGCAGGGCGTACTGGGTGGCGGAGAACTTGAGGTTGGTCAGGCTCGACAGGTAGGCGACGAAGGCGGAGGTGGCCAGGCCTGAACTGAAATTGTCCAGGGAGATGGTCAGCACCAGCATGTTCAGGTTGGGGCCCATGTCGGCGAGCATCAGGAACAGGATGTTGGTCGCCGCAGAAGCGAAGCCGCCGATGAACAGGATCGGCAGGATGCCGAAACGCACGATCAGCAGGCCGCCCATGCCGGCGCCGACCAGGGTCATGATCAGGCCGAAGATCTTGCTGACGCTGGCGATCTGGTCCTTGGTGAAGCCCTGGTCGATATAGAACACGTTGGCCATCACACCCATGACCGTATCGGACATCCGATAGGTGGCGATCAAGCCGAGCAACAGCAGCGCTTGCCAGCGGTATCGCAGGATGAAATCGTTGACCGGCGTAAGTACCGGCGCCAGGCCGCGACGGCCCATGGCCGAGAGGCACAGGGCGGTGAGCGTGATATAGAGGATGGCCCGCAGGAACGCGCGGTCTTCAAGCAGCAGATCGAGCAGGCTCACGCCTTCGAACAGTACGCTGGCAAAGTCGGTGTTGTAGAGCTGGGTGAACATGGCCGGCACGGACACCAGCAATATGATCAGCACGAATACCGAAGCCAGTTGGTGCACGAAGCTGTAGCGTCCGGCTTGCAGTTGCGTGCGTAACGGCACGGGCGGTTCGCGCATGAACAGTGAAGTCAGCAGTGCCGGGACCATCAGCAACCCGAACAGGATATAAGTGCCGGCCCAGGCCGAATGCTTGTAGTTGAAGCCGGTGGAGCCAAAGCCTTCGGCGAAATACAGCGCGCCTGCAGTCGCCAGCAGCGCAGCAACCCGGTAACCGGACATGTAGCTGGCGGCCAGGGCGGCCTGACGATTGTCTTCGGCGATCTCCAGGCGATAGGCGTCTACCGCAATATCCTGCGTCGCCGAGGCAAAGGCGACGATCACTGCGATAGCGATGAGCCAGGAGAGATGCTTTTGCGGGTCGCAGAACCCCATCCCGATCAGGCCAAGGATGACCAGTGCCTGGGACAACACGAGCCAGGATCGTCGTCGACCGAGTTTGCCGAGCAATGGCAGTCGCCACTGGTCGAGCAGCGGTGACCAGACCCATTTGAAGGCGTACGCCAGGCCGATCAGGCTTGCATAGCCAATGGTTTCGCGAGCCACGCCGGCTTCACGCAGCCAGACCGAAAGCGTCGAAAACACCAGCATGTAAGGCAGGCCGGCGGCGAAACCGAGCAGCAACAGCACGAGTGTCGAGGGGCTGGCATAAGCGGCGAGCGCGGCGCGCCAGGTTTTACGGGGCATGGGCTGGAGTCTGCCTCAAGAAATACGGAAACAAAGCGCGCACTCTAACCGCTGTGCTCTACCGGGCGCCAGCCATGGCGCTGAATATCAACACGATTATTCAGGACACTGATGCCCTCCATGCGTAATCGTGCGCGCTGCTCATCCCCCGAAGGGCTGCCAACCGGCAGGCTGATACGTCCGTTTGCGCCCAGGACGCGATGCCAGGGCAACTTGCTGTCGCTCGGCAATTGGCTGAGGGTGCGGCCGACCCAGCGGGCGGCGCGACCCAGTCCTGCCAGCTCGGCCAATTGACCGTAGCTGACGACTTTGCCCTCGGGAACTTGCGCCAGTGTCAGATACAACGCCGTGCGTCGGATTTGCGCCGCACTCTCGGGTTCATCGCTTGGATCGGTCACGTCCGTCATTCCTGAACAAGTCTGCTTTACCATCTGTAGAGTAATTCCTGTACAGGCAGTTGAGAAATGAACTCACCAGAAATAGTCGGGTCAGTCCTTGTCAGGGCCTTGTTCCTACGGATAATGCCGACTTTTCTTGCAAGCCTGAGCCTGTATTTTGCTTATGTTGTCCAGATCCCTGTTGTGTCTTGCCGTCCTCGGTGCTTCCACGCCCTTGCTTGCCGATACCGTGTGGTTGAAGAACGGTGACAAGCTGAGCGGCAAGATCACGCTGTTCGATGGCGGCAAGCTGCTGCTCCAGACCGAGTACGCCGGTGCGGTGACGATCGACTGGAAACAGGTCAAGACCCTGGACAGCGATCAGGAGTTGCTGGTCAAGCAGGATGCGTACACTGGCGAGAAAGCCAAGTCGCTGAAAGCGGCGGACGCCGGCAAGGTCACGCTGGCCAATGGCGAAGCACCGAAGACGGTCGAACTGGCGAGCATTCAGCAGATTCTCAAGCCAAAACCGGTGGTCGAGGATCTGGTGTGGAAAGGCAACGTCGATATCGCGCTGGATTATCAGCGGGCGGAAAACGATACCGATGACTACGGCATCGATTTCAAGACCAGTGCGCGTCACGGTCGCTGGCGGCATACCGCCGAAGGCGAATACAACCGCGAGTTCCAGGACAGCGTGGTGACCACCGACAACTGGCGGGCCGAGTACTCCATCGACCGATTCCTGACCGAACAATGGTTCTGGCAGGGACGCCTGGTCTACAAGCGCGACAAGGTCGAAGACCTTTCCCGTCAGCGCACCGTCGGTACCGGTCCCGGCTATCAGTTCTGGGATGACGAACTCGGGGCGTTCTCCCTGGGCTCGCTGGTCAACCACACGGACTATGAGTTCTCTGATGGCAGCAAGGACAATTTCTACGCCCTGGCCATGAAGTGGGACTACAACCGCTACCTGATCGGCAAGCGTGTCGAGTTTTTCACTAATGGTGAGGTCGGCAGGCCGCTGTCGGAAGTGGCCGACTACGCACTCGATGCCGAGATGGGGTTGCGCTACAAGGTGACTGACTGGGCTTCGCTGAACCTGAAGGCGGAGCGGGACATCATCAGCGGCACCGACGATGCGGATCTGGACAAGACACGCTACACCGCAGGGTTTGGCGTGACCTGGTAAGAAAATCAAAAGATCGCCGCCTTCGACAGCTCCTGCAAGATCAGCACAGGGGCAGGGGCTGTCGAAAGCGGCGATCTTTTTTGTGTGGACAAAACACCCGCCCACAAAAAAGCCCCGCTGTTGAGGGCGGGGCTTTTTACTAAAGCAAGTACAAGTTAGATAACTTGAACTTCTTCAGCTTGCATGCCTTTCTGACCGCGGGTAGCGATGAAAGAAACCTGTTGGCCTTCTTTCAGGCTTTTGAAGCCGTCGGACTGGATAGCTTTGAAGTGAACGAACAGGTCGTCACCGGATTGTGGAGTGATGAAGCCGAAGCCTTTTTCATCGTTGAACCACTTAACGGTACCGGTTTGGCGATTAGACATGGTGTAACTCCTTGAACAAAGATAACTGCGACTCAGGAAGAACCCTGGCCGAGACTGAGTGCAAAGAGCAGGAAAAATTCTTGTAGATGGTTGGATCGAAATTCAACATATCGTGTAGAGATTCTCAGTGACACAAGCAGCACAGTGACGCCACCTTAACCCTTTTTCCGGAACGTGCCAATGCTTCTTGCACAGGTTTCTCTGTTTTAAGGATCGGCGGTGTGACGGTTCGTCGCCAGCGCAGGTAATTCCTGCCTGTTCGGCGAGAATTGCACCGCGGACTTTGAACCCGGCGGCGCGCCCGGTAAGATGCCGGACAGAATTTTTCGACCTCGCTATTCAGGACACCCGCCATGAGCATCAAATCGGACAAGTGGATTCGCCGCATGGCGCAAGAGCACGGCATGATCGAGCCTTTCGTCGAGCGCCAGATGCGCGGCAGCGACGACAGCCGTGTGATCTCCTACGGCGTGTCAAGCTACGGCTACGATGTGCGCTGCACTAATCATTTCAAGGTGTTCACCAACATCAACTCGGCGATCGTCGACCCGAAAAACTTCGATGCCGGCAGCTTCGTCGACATCCACAGCGACGTGTGCATCATTCCGCCGAACTCCTTCGCCCTGGCCAGCACCGTCGAATACTTCCGCATCCCGCGTAATGTATTGACCATTTGCCTGGGCAAAAGCACCTACGCACGCTGCGGCATCATCGTCAACGTCACGCCGCTCGAGCCTGAGTGGGAAGGTCATGTGACCCTGGAGTTCTCCAACACCACCAATCTGCCGGCGAAAATCTACGCGAACGAAGGCGTGGCGCAGATGCTGTTCCTCGAGTCGGACGAAGAGTGTGAAGTGTCCTACAAGGACCGTGGCGGCAAGTACCAGGGCCAGCGTGGCGTGACCCTGCCTCGCACCTGAGTCAACCGTCCGACAAATACCGGGAATTCCTGAGCGGGCGTACACTCTACGGAGTGTACTGCTCCGATCCGCGCAAGGCGGGTCGGGCCATCGCTCAGGAGTGCCGAATGAAGATCGATCCACGAATCAGTGCCGAACTGGCAAGGCTTGAACCCAATCAGGTTGGCGTTCTGGCCTGGTACTTGATGGCACATCCACCCGTCAGCATGGCGGGGGGCATCCCCGGTCAGCCTGACCCTGATACCCCGAACGAAGAGCCGATGGAGCCTGGTGAACCCACTTTGCCGGATGAGCCACCACCTGCGCCCGTTGTCTGATTGAATTGAATGTGGGAGCGAGCCGAGCGGGCTCGCTCCCACAGGTTTTGCATTAGGCGTTACTTCAGGTTGCCACTCAGGAACTGCTTCAACCGCTCGCTTTTCGGATTGCCCAGCACGTCTTCCGGCGCGCCTTCTTCCTCAACCAGGCCCTTGTGCAGAAACAACACCTGGCTCGACACTTTGCGGGCGAAGCTCATTTCGTGGGTCACCATGATCATGGTCCGGCCTTCTTCGGCGGCCCTGGATCACCTTGAGCACTTCACCCACCAGTTCCGGGTCCAGCGCCGAAGTCGGCTCGTCGAACAGCATGACTTCCGGCTCCATGGCCAGTGCCCGGGCAATCGCGACCCGCTGTTGTTGACCGCCGGACAGGAATGCCGGGTACTGGTCCGCCACGCGGGAGGCCAGCCCCACCTTGTCGAGGTAGCGCCGGGCGCGGTCCTCGGCTTCTTTCCTGTCGCACCCCAGTACCCGGCGCGGAGCCATGGTGATGTTTTCCAGCACCGTCATGTGGCTCCACAGGTTGAAGTGCTGGAACACCATGGCCAGACGGGTGCGAATCCGCTGCAGTTCGTTGGCGTCGGCCACGTGCATGCCGTGACGATCCTTGATCATGCGGATGTTCTGCCCGTCGAGGCTCATGGCGCCGTCGTTGGGTTGTTCCAAAAAGTTGATGCAGCGCAGAAAGGTACTTTTACCCGAGCCGCTGGCGCCGATCAGGCTGATGACGTCGCCGGTCCTGGCCTTGAGTGAAACACCTTTGAGGACTTCATGGTCGCCATAGCTTTTATGCAGGCCTTCGATGGTCAATTTGTACATGGGGCATGCATCCTCAAGGCGAAAGTAGATAGCCGCTGCGATAGGCTTCGGTGCCCGCGACGTGGGCGATCACCATGCCGGCAGTGGCCATGCGGCGCAGCGAACGGGCGTACATCAACCCGGCGGCGGAGCAATGAACGGGGGTGACGCGATCGTTGATCGGATCAATGATCTCGGCGATCAGTTGCCCGGCTTCCAGGTACTGGCCCGGCAGCGCGGTGAACACCAGCAGCCCGCCGACAGGCGTGGCCACCGGTTCTACACCGGCCAGCGGTGTCGCCGGGTAGGGCAGCTCGGGCAGGGGCGCGGGTTCGCCGGCGATCGCGCCGAAATGGATCAGATAGTCGATCAACGCCTGGCAGTCGAGGCTGGCCAGCGGGTGATTGACGTCGCCCTGGCCGCGCAATTCGACGGTCACGGAAAAACTGCCTGGTGCAATGTCAAAGTGTTCGCCGAAGCGTTCCTTCAACTGCCACCAGAGCAGGGTGAAGCATTCGTCGAACGACTGGCCACCGGAATCGGTTGCCAGCAGGCTGGCTTCGGCGCCGATGTAGCGGGCCAGCGACTCGACCTGCGGCCAGGCTTCAGGTGTGGTGTAGAGGTGCGTGACCGCTTCGAAATCGCAATGCAGGTCGAGCACCATGTCGGCGTCGCAGGCCAGTCGCTGCAGGGTCAGGCGCTGGGATTGCAGTTGGGTGTCGGCGGTCTGCCGGGCCAACGCATCGCGCAGGCTGCTGCGGATCAATTGCTGATTGTGCTGCGGATCGTCACCGAGCTTGCCCTCGATCGCGTTGCCGACTTCTTCACTGAGGTCGACGAACCAGCGGTTGAAGTTCTGGCCACTTTCCAGTTCGTAGCGGCCCAGCGGCACATCCATCAGCACTTGTTCCAGGCCCACGGGGTTGGCGATGGGCACCAGCACGATTTCGCTACGCAGGCGCCCGGCGGCTTCCAGCTCCGCCAGACGTTGCTTGAGGTGCCAGGCCACCAGCATGCCGGGCATTTCGTCGGCGTGCAGGGAGGCCTGGATGTAGATCTTGCCGTTGGCCGGTTGTGGGCCGAAGTGAAAACTGTGGATCTGTCTCGCGGTCCCCGGCAGCGGGGCCAGCAGGTCATGTTTCTGGTGGCGCATCTGTTGTTCCTGAAGCAGGTTGAGACCTAGTGGGTCGGCCCGAGGAAGGCCAGCCATCGGCGTTCGGCAAGGCGGAACAGGCCGACCAGCGCAAACGTGACGGTCAGGTAGATCAGCGCGGCGATGCCGAACGACTGGAAGGTCAGGAAGGTCGCCGAGTTGGCGTCCCGTGCGACTTTCAGAATGTCCGGGATGGTTGCGGTGAAGGCCACGGTGGTCGAGTGCAGCATCAGAATCACTTCGTTGCTGTAGTAAGGCAACGAGCGACGCAAGGCCGACGGCATGATCACGTAGGCATACAGCCTCCAGCCGGTCAGGCCATAGGCCTTGGCCGCTTCGACTTCACCATGGGCCATGCTGCGAATCGCCCCGGCGAAGATCTCCGTGGTGTAGGCGCAGGTGTTCAGGGCGAACGCCAGGATGGTGCAGTTCATCGCATCGCGGAAGAAGCTGTCGAGCAGCGGCTGCGCGCGTACGGCGGCCAGGCTGTAGATCCCCGTGTAGCAGATCAGTAGTTGGATATACAGCGGCGTACCGCGGAACAGGTAGGTGTAGAACTGCACCGGCCAGCGAATGTAGAAGTGTGGAGAAACCCGGGCGATGGACAGCGGAATCGACACGATGAAGCCGAAGAAAATCGAAGCGCTGAGCAGCCACATGGTCATGGCCAGGCCGGTGATGTTCTGCCCGTCGGTGTAGAGGAAGGCTTTCCAGTATTCCTGCAGGAGTTCGATCATCGTACGGCCTCCCGTGTGCCTGCGGAGTAACGACGTTCGAGCCAGCGCAGAATGAAGTTGGACGCGCTGGTGATCACCAGGTAAATCAGCGCGGCAAGTACCAGGAAGTAAAACAGCTGATAGCTGCTTTTGCCGGCGTCCTGGGCAGCCTTGACCAGATCGGCCAGGCCAATGATCGATACCAGCGCGGTGGCCTTGAGCATCACCATCCAGTTGTTACCGATACCCGGCAGGGCATAACGCATCATCTGCGGGAACACCACGATCCAGAAGCGCTGGCCACGCTTGAGGCCATAGGCGGTGGCCGCTTCGACCTGACCCCGTGGGACGGCGAGAATCGCGCCACGGAAGGTTTCGGTGAAATACGCACCATAGATGAAGCCCAGGGTAATGACCCCGGCACTGAACGGGTTGATCTCGATGTATTCCCATTCCATGAAATCGGTAAACGAGGTCAGCCAGGTTTGCAGGCTGTAGAAAATCAGCAGCATCAGAACCAGGTCCGGAACGCCGCGAATGAGTGTGGTGTAAAGCTGGGCGGGCACGCGCATCAGTTTGACTTTTGACAACTTGGCACTGGCGCCGAGCAGTCCGAGCAACACGGCTACCAACAGCGACAACGCTGACAACTTGATCGTCATCCAGGTGCCTTGCATCAGCAACGGACCGAAGCCCTTGAGGCTGAAGGCTGAGAGCCCCAGATTTTGTAAAAGGTTTTCGAACATAAATCAGCAACCTGATCGGAAGAAAAAAGCGCCCATCGCGAGATGGGCGCCGGGCATTATTTGCCGCTGTACAGATTCAGATCGCCAAAGTGTTTCTTCTGAATGGTGGCGTAGGTGCCATCATCGTGTAACGCTTTGATACCTTTATCCAAAAGCGCTTTCAGCTCGGTGTTACCTTTCTTAATACCGACCGCTGTTTTGGCCGGCAGCAGTTCATTGTCGACCGGCTTGCTGACTTCGTAGTCGGCACCCTGTGGCGACTTCAGGAAGCCCAGTTCGGCTTGCAGCATGTCCTGGATCCCTGCATCGAGACGACCGGAAGTCAAGTCAGCGTAGACCTGATCCTGGTTGGCGTAGGCCTGGGTTTTTACGCCGGCTTTGTCCAGAATGGCTTTGGCATAGGCTTCCTGAATGGTGCCTTGTTCGTAGCCGACGGTTTTGCCCTTGAGGGACGCGACGTCTGCGGTCACGCCGGAACCTTTCTTGGACACGTAAGCGGTTGGGCCGGAGAACAGCTCGCTGGAGAAGTCGATGACTTTTTCGCGGGCCGGGGTAACGGTCATCGACGAGATCACACCGTCGAATTTGTTGGCCTTCAGGCCAGGGATCATGCCGTCGAAGTCACTTTCGACCCACTTGCACTTGACCTTCAGTTCGGCGCAGATCGCGTTCCCCAGATCGATGTCAAAGCCTACCAGGTTGCCATCGGCCGCTTTCGACTCGAACGGTGCGTAGGAAGGGTCAACGCCGAAACGCAGCTCTTTGTACTCCTTCGCCATGGCGGAGCCAGCAGCCACGCACAACGCCAGTGCAGAAAGGGTCAGCAATGCTTTTTTCATTATTCAATCCCTAAATACCAATATGAGCGCTCGTGGCGCAGAATTGTTGTTACTGGAACGCGTGAGACCTATTGAAAGTAGCAATTTCCGAACCAGAGTGCCGAACAAGCGTTTAAAAAGGTGCTTGGAAATGGCCGGAGACAGATTTATGCACGAAAACGTGCGCAGGGAAATGGCCGCACCGGTTCGGTTCAAAAAGAAAAAATATCGAGGATGAAAAGAGGGCCTGGCTGAGCAGATTTTTCAGGGGCGTCAACGTGTCGGCTTCGTCGACCGACTTGTCCTTGCGCCAGCGCAACCGCGAAGGCGATTCAACATTCAACCTCTCTTTTGAATGTCAGACCGCTTTCGCGAGCAGGCTCCCACAGATACAGCGCAGGTTTATTTTCCCGGCGTCAGAGTCAACCGCGCCTTGCCATAGGCGTTGTCGAAGTTCTGCGGCTGCATCGGCAGGCTCATGTATTGGCCCTTGAGCCACGGTTCGATGCTGTTGAGGTAATTCGGGCTGGCCGGGTTGCCGGACTGGCCGGTGCCGTTCTGCGCCATCAGCGGTTCGGACTGGCCGAAGTCGACGATAAAGCGCATGGCTGGCGCCAGCGTGGTGTTGAAGTCCTGACCCCAGGCGAAGGCGGCGGTGTTGAGTGTAGTGTGATCGCCCCCGGCCGGCAGCGGTCCGCGTACGGTCTGGCCGCTGCTGTTCTTCCATTCATAGCGATGCAGTTTGCCCCACTGCCAGGCTTTGTGATCGCTGCCCAACTGGCTGTCGCCTGCGCTGATCGCTGCGGCGAGGCTGCGAGCGAGGATGGCCGGTTTGTCTTCTTTCTGCGCGGTGCGCACATCGTCCCAGAACGGGCTGTCCTCACGCCCGAGCAAATGATCGGCCTGGGCCGAGTAGGACAACTTGCCGTCGGCGACAAAGGCCTTCCATGCCGGACTGCTTTCCGGGCCCAGTTCATCGAGGAAGATCTGCCGGGTACTTTCCTGCAGGAACAACTCGTAGATTGCCGCATCGGTGGCGGTCGGGCCGAGTTTGCCGTCGAATGCCATCAAGCGGCTGTAGGCCTCGTGTGCCTTGGCGCGATCGGTCGCCGGCAAGGCGTCGATGGCCTGTTTGAGTGGCTGGGCCATGCCCGGCGCTTCAAACATCTTCTTCAGCTTGGCAGCGAAGGTCGTGGTCTGGTCGTATTGCATGGCGATCAGGCTGCGGCTGTCATGTTTGCCTGTGCCGGCCAGTTCGGCCAGGCGCTCGCCGCGTTCCGGAGCGGCCCAGGAGTTGGACAACTGCATGCCGTAGCCATGGGGAATGACCCGCTGGTTGGCAGTGCCGAGCCAGCCTTGGGCCGGGTCCTGGTCGTACGGGTGCAGCATCGGGTCGGCATAACCGTCCCAATCGTAGCGGCCTTCCCAGCCCGGCGAGGGCAGTAGGCCTTCGCCTTCGCGGCGGTTCGGGTAGCGGCCGGTGACTTGCCAGCCGATGTGGCTGGCATCGGCAAACAGCAGGTTCAGCGCGATGGCGCGGATTTCGCGGCTGGCATCCGAAGCTTTCTCGACGCTCTGGGCGCGGGACAGGTCGAAGAACGCGTCCAGGCTCTTGTCGTCGGTGAAGCTCGGCATCTGCAAGGCCAGGCCGAAACCATTGGCCAGAGTGGTGCCCTGGGCACTGTTGAGCAGCGGGCCATGGCGGGTTTCGTACACGGCTTCGCGAATCGGTCGCTGGCCTTTGACGAAATAGGTTTCGTTGCGCACGATCGCCGGCTGCCATTTCCCGGCGTTCTCGTAGGTAAGCCCGTTGCCCTGGCGTTTGATTTTCTCCAGGAACAGGTCCTGGTTGTCGCCCATCACGGACGTCATGCTCCACGCCACTTTGCCGTTGAAACCACCGAGCACCATCGGCAGGCCGGCAATGGTCACGCCGGACGCCTGATACTTCGGCGCGCGAATCTGCACGTAACTGAACAGCGAAGGCACGCCCAGCGGGCCGTGACTGTCACTGGCCAACAGGCTCTTGCCGCTGCGGCTGCGCTGCGGGGCGATCGCCCAGTTGTTCGACGAGGTGGCACCCAGCAGATTGAGGTCCGACAGTTGCCCAGTGGCTTTACCGAGTTCGGCCAGCCCCGGGACTTGCCCGTTGAGCTTGAGTCCTTGCAGTTTTTCGCTTTCGGCGACCGGCAGTTTTTCGTCGGGAGCCGACGGTGTCAGCCAGGCGAGTTTGTCGGTGGTGACGGACTGGGCCAGTACCAGCGAGGAAATTTCTTCCGGCAGGTTGGTCGACTGGCTGAAGTTCAGCAGGCAGAAAATCAGCGCCGAATCTTCCGGCTGCCAGTATTCAGGCTTGTAGCCGGTGGCCGCCAGGTCCGCCGGCAGTTTGTCGCGGTAGCGGAACAGATAGGCATTGACGCCCCGCGCATAGACTTCGAAGAAACGCTTGAGGCGCGGCGAAGAGGCCTTGTACAACTCGCCGGCACTTTTCTTCAGGTTGACCGCCCGCATGTAACGGTCGGCATCCAGCAGGTCCGCGCCCTGCATCTCGGCCAAACGGCCCTGGGCCAGCAGGCGCAGGGTGACCATTTGCGTGATGCGGTCGCTGGCATGCACGTAACCGAGGGTGAACAGCGCGTCGTGGAAACTGTTGCTTTCGATCAGCGGCATGCCCATGGTATTGCGGCGCACCGAAACGTTCTGCGCCAGGCCCTTGAGCGGTTGTACGCCGGAGGTCGGCGGGAGGGTGTCCTGGGCGTTGAAGTTCTGACAACCGGTCAGGCTCAAGACACCGGCCACTGCTGCGGCAACGCCGAACCGGGGTAGAAAATGAGTAAGGGCTGGCGAGGCCATGGCAAAGCTCCTGCGGGGGTAGAGGCGGCGCGAAATAAAGGCGCTACGTTAGTGAGCGGGAGGTGGCCGCGCAAGCGGGCTGCAAGGTTATTTGAGGATTTGTCTGATAAACCGAAAGGATCCTGCCTTGCCAGTCGCAGTGGGTGATGTTGAAGTGCGACACGGCCAACAATCCTGGAGAACCGTCGGCATGGAGCTCAAGACAAACGCGGCACTGATCATCATCGATCAACAAAAAGGCATCCTTCACCCCAGACTCGGCCGCAGGAACAACCCGCAGGCCGAAGCGCGCATGCTGGAAATGCTCGACCATTGGCGGCGTACCGCTCGGCCGGTGATCCATGTGCAGCACCTGTTCCGGTCAGAGGACTCAGTGTTCTGGCCGCAGCAGTCGGGGGTGGAATTTCAGGAGCGTTTTGCACCAAGGGCCGGCGAACGCCTGATCCAGAAACAGGTGCCGGATGCGTTTTGTTCGACAGGGCTGGAGACTGAGTTGCGCGAGGCGGGGATCGGGCAGTTGATCATCGTCGGTGTCGCGACCCACAACTCGGTGGAATCCACGGCGCGGACCGCGGGCAACCTGGGGTTTGATACGTGGGTCGTCGAGGATGCGTGCTTTACCTTCGACAAGGCTGACTTTTTCGGCCATGCCCATAGCGCCGAGGAGGTGCATGTGATGTCATTGGGGAATTTGCACGGTGAGTATGCGACGGTGGTCAGTACTGCCTGTGTATTAACGGCTGACTGAAAAACCTGTAGGAGCGAGCTTGCTCGCGATGGTGTGTCAGCTACACAGGTGTCGACTGACAGTCCATCGCGAGCAAGGGAACTGCATTCACAGCACAGGCCTGTTCGCGAAGACGATTCAACAGGCGAAGCCAATCTTCGCCCGAAGCATCAAGCGCCGTGGCACTTCTTGAATTTCTTGCCGTTGCCGCACGGGCATGGATCGTTGCGGCCGACATCTTTCAGGGCGTTGCGCACCGGTTCCTGGTGAGCGTGGCCGCAGTTCGGGCCGTGGACGTGGCCGTGGTCGTGATCATGGTGGTGATGGTCATGATCGTGGTTGCAGTCAGGGCCATGGACGTGGGGTTGCTGGGTCATCGGTGTTGCTCCGGAATTAAATCGGCGGGGATTATCACGCCATTGCGCGCCAGGTGCACGTAGTGGGCGATGAATATACCGGTTTCCAGTTCACCTTCCAGACGATAAGGAACGGGCTGATCGGGTTTTTTCAGCTGTTTGACCAGGTCACGCACCTTTGACCACAGGTTGGTGCGGATCGGCACCTTGAAGTAGGCGCTGTGTTTGGGGCCGACGGTGAACCAGTGTTCATGCTCGCCTTCGGCCAGCAGAATGTCACCCAAGTGAATGCGGTACTCCAGACTGCGCACCGTCAGGTCGCTGTCGTTGGGGTTGTCGATGCGAAAATGCAGGAGGAGTTTCTGTTCCAGCAATTTGGCGCGGACCACCTCTATCTTCACCAGATGGACTTCGGGGTCCGGCAAGTCGTCGCCGAACCACGATACGCAGCCGCCGAGTCCCAGTGTCAGGAACAACGTGAGCAAATAGAGTGCGCCGCGGCGGATGATCATCGTAGTGTTTCTCCCTTGAGCCCCAGTCTAGACCCAAAAGATCGCAGCCTTCGGCAGCTCCTGCGAGGTGGGCAGGCATTCCCTGTCCTAGCTGCTGAAATACCCCGCGCAACACTTCTTGAACTTCTGCCCGCTCGCGCACGGGCAGGCGTCATTGCGTCCGGCCTTGAGCGGCACGGTGGGGTCGATGAAATACCAGCGCCCGGTGTTTTGCACAAATGACGAACGCTCGCGGTGGCTGTGCTCGCCACCGCTGTCGTGCCACCGCGCGGTGAAGGTCACGAAGGCGTGTTCAGGCTGGCCACCCAGTACTTCGGAGCTTTCCACCTCAAGGCCCAACCATGTGCTTTGCGCGCTCCAGTCGCTGATCGATTGACGGTCCAGGCCGGCCTGTTGGGCAGGCAGGGTGGTGGCCACCAGATAATCGACCAGTCCCAGCACATAGGCGCTGTAGCGCGAGCGCATCAAGGCTTCCGCGCACGGCGCCGGGTGCCCGGCATGGTAGTGACCGCAGCAGGCGTCGAGCGGGGTGCCGCTGCCGCAAGGGCAAATGGATGTACTCATTGCATTACCACCAGTATTTCCCGAAGTTTTCCGGATTGGCCCAGAAGCGCGAATTGAGCCAGTCGGGGACTTGTTTGTATTCAAGCAGATCGTAGGTAAACAGGGTCAGGACCTGTTCGTCCCGTTGAAAGCGTTCGCTGGCTTGCAGGGCCAGGGAGAAAAAGTCGGTTTCCTGCCAGCCGCAGGCCGGCAGATCCGCCAGCACGGCGATGCGGCTGGCGTTGAGGTTGCGGATGCCGCCCAGCAGGTTCAGGCCGTCGCGCTTGGGCAAGTGCTCCAGGCAATCGACCGCCAGGGCCAGGTCGAATCGGCGGGCTGCCAACTCGGTGGGCAACGGCCCGGGGGCAGCGCAAGCGACGCTGCTGTCAGGGTGAGCAAGTTTGAAAGCTTCCAGTGCCGGGAACTCGCTGGCACCGATCAGCAACAGGCGCGCGGGGGCATATCGGTCAAGTAAAGCGGCCAGTGCCTGTTGCGGCGTGCGTGAAGAAATATCTGCAGTCATCGAAGATCCTCAATCAGATCTGCCAAGACTAGCCTGCCCGAAGGTTCGGGCCTAGAGCGGCTTGGCGACAAAAGCGCCAACCTGTCGCTAAAGCGTGAATAAACAGCATGGCCTATTGCTGGCGGAGTTTAAAACTCGGGTCTTTACTACCTGAATCGGTTCTAAGCCGATCCTTCAGGAGAAAACTAGATGAGCATAGTTCGGACAGCATTACCCTTGGTTCTGCTAACCAGTGTCTTGACTGGTTGCGCAGGTTTGCAGAAAACCGATTGGCCGACCTGCGCGGCGGTTGGTGGTGTCGTGGGCGCGGGCCTCGGTGCGACCGAAAGCTCGGCATGGGCAGGGTATGGTGCTCTGCTCGTCGGCGGCACGGCAGCGGCCTATTGCTGGGTTCACGGGGATGGCGACGAAGACGGCGACGGTGTGCCGGACAGCCGTGACAAGTGCCCAGGCACGCCAAAAGGCGTTCAGGTCGATGCCAATGGTTGCCCACCACCGGCACCTGTGGTCGAAGAAGCGGTTGTGGTCAAGGAAGAAACCATCGTCATCCGCGATGTTCACTTCCAGTTTGATAAAGCCACGCTTACCTCGTCCGACAAAATGGTACTCGACAAGATTGCCACTCGCCTGAAAGCCGAAGCCCCGACTGCCAGACTGACCGTCACCGGTCATACCGACAGCGTGGGCAGCGACACCTACAACCAGAAACTGTCGGATAAACGCGCCCACTCGGTGGTTGAATACCTCATCTCGCAAGGCGTACCTCGCAGTAACTTCGTGTCGGTTGTCGGTGCCGGTGAAAGCCAGCCGGTTGCTGACAACAAAACCGCTGACGGTCGTGCACAGAACCGTCGTACGGAAATCAAAATCGAGCGTTAAGCCCCCCTCGCATCCGCGCCTTGTGCAGTCGCGGATGCGGGTCTTTACTCCTGTGTAACCGGTACTGGCCGGGGACACAGGAGCTTTCAACATGATCGTTCTCACAAGGACCGTCTTGCCGGTTCTGCTACTTGGCAGCCTCTTGACCGGCTGCGCGACCCACAGCGATGGTACTGCCCCCCTCAATCAACGAACCTGGCCAATTTGCAGCCTCATTGGCGGCCTGGTCGGTGGTGGTCTGGGCGCCATCGAGAGTGGCAGTTGGGCTGCGGGCGGCGCGGCGCTGGGTATCTTGTCCGGCGGCTTGATCTGCTATGCCCAGGATGGCGACGAAGACGGCGACGGCATTTTCGACCGACGCGACCGTTGTCCTGACACCCCCGCCAATACCTCGGTCGATCATCACGGTTGCCCGGCGCCGCAGTATCCGGCCGCCAGCGTCAAACCCGAGGCCGCACAGTCCGAAGTCATCACCCTGAGCGATGACGTGCTGTTTGCCTTCAATCAATCCGACCTGACCCCGACGGCGAAGAGTCGTCTGGATGCATTGATGAGCAAGTTCGAGGATGCCGATGTGGTCAGCATCAAGGTGGTCGGCCATACCGACAGCGTCGGTTCGGATGCCTATAACCAGGCCTTGTCGGAGCGACGCGCCAGCAGCGTGGCGGAGTACTTGCTGAGCCAGGGTGTGGTGCCGAACAAAGTCACCAGCGAAGGCAAGGGCGAGCGTCAGCCGATTGCCGACAATGAAACGGAAGAAGGTCGTGCGAAAAACCGTCGCGTGGATCTGCATATAAACCGCTGAGCCAAGAGATAGAGCCGTCGAGCGACAGTTGTGAGCGCAGCGACGGCCGTTCGGCGGCCTCCATGAAGAATTTTCCGTTGCCCTCTGGCTTAACCCGCGTGGAAGCCGTTACTGTGCGTGCAAACAATAATTCTCATCGGGGGAGCGTATGAAAGTCATATGGGGGCTGGGGCGGTTATTGACCCTGGTGTTCTGGTCGGTGGTGCTGGTCAACCTGCTCACGCCGTTCGTCTTTCCGCTGCACCCGTTGGTCAATCTGGCCGGCGGCCTGTTGGGATTCATCCATCTACTGGAAGCATTGCTGTGTTATCGCAGCCTGCGGGGGCGCACCCATCCCTGGCTTGACCGCCTGAAGATCGTCATTTTCGGCGTATTCCATCTGCAAACCATTCCAGCCCCTACCGCTTCGAAGGCTTCCCATGCGTAAACTCTGCCTGCTCGCCGCATTCATCAGCCCATTGGCCTGCGCACAGGTGGTGAGTGTCGAACCCAACTCGTTGATGCGCTTGCCCAACACCGCCAGCGCCCTGCAACTGGAGCGCCTGGAAGTGGCCGATTACGGCACCTTGCTGATTCCCTCGAACGTCACCGAAGTCACCGTGGGTGAATTGCATCTGGGGCGTGAAGCGCGTATCGCCATCGTGCCGGGGGAGCAGGCGCTGGCGCTGAAGGTCCATCGCGCCGATTTGTCCGAAGGCAGCCAGATCACTGCCCGTGGTGCACCCGGGACCTATCAGAAGGCTGCTCGGTCCGGACGCAATCTTGATTTGCAGATCAAGGCACTGAACGCAGCGCAATTGATCGTTGATGCCCGTGGTGGCGCGGGTGCACCGGGGTTTGTCGGTCTCGATGGGGCTAATGGCCAGGAACCGGGGTGCACCTGGGGCCAGGCCGGTCGCGGCGCCGATGGCAGTGATGGCAGCAATGGTCAGCCGGGGGCGCCAGGGGCGCTGGTTAAACTGGCGGTGCCGCACGACTTCCCGGCAGACCGAATCAAGGTTCAGGTGGCTGGCGGTGCCGGTGGCCTGGCCGGCCCGGGCGGCAAGCCGGGCGCGGGTGGCAAGGCCAAGGGTTGCCTGATCTACAAGGCCGATGGCGGCAAGAGCGGTAAACCCGGGGCTGATGGTCAGCCTGGGCCAGAAGGGGCGGCGGGTTCGGTGACGGTTCAGCGGTTATAAGCAGTCGCCCAAATGTGGGCTGTCTGTCAAACCGCTATCGCGAGCAGGCTCGCTCCCACAGGATTTTCTCAGTCCCTGTGGGAACGGGCTTGGTCCGGGCGGCGTGCCGACGAAGCGTTTAAAACGTCGGCCGAACCGACGCAATCGCCACCACCACCAACCCCACCAGCAAATTAATCCCCACCACCCTGCGAATCCTCCCCAGCGCTGCAGCCCCCACCGGCCAATCCTGCTCGGCCACGGCGGTGCGCAGTTCCGGCAGCATCAGCGCCTGAATACGGATAAACAGCGCGGTCATCACCACATACAAGCCCATCATCACCTGCACATAGCGCGGCGCGTTTTCAAAACCGGTGAAGTGCAGATTCAGCATGCCCACGCCGCTGACCGGCAACAGCACGACCGCCACCCAGACCCAGCGGAAAAAGCCTTGAAACACTTCTATCCATAACTTCAGCCGGGCAGGGCCTTCAAGTGCCTTGATCGCGGCGGGGCGCAGGACCATCCAGGCGAAAAACATGCCGCCGACCCAGACCAGAGCGGCCAGTACATGCAGGCTATAAATGAGGCTAAAAGGTGTCATTGGGTTACTCCGTTCTGCGCGGGATTCATTAGCGGGGTATGATAGCCGCCGAACCGAACCACTGAAAATTTATCCAGCGTTTTTTGCGCCCGACAATCCATGATCAGCACCGAACTCAAAACCACGATCCAGGGCGCCTATTCGCGTTTTCTCGAAGCCAAGAGCCTCAAGCCGCGCTACGGCCAACGCCTGATGATCGCCGAAGTTGCCAAGGTCCTGGGTGACATCGACACCGACGACGAAGGCCGGCGCAGTGGCGACCCCGCGATAGTCGCGGTGGAAGCCGGCACCGGTACCGGCAAGACCGTGGCCTACAGCCTGGCGGCGATTCCCACGGCGAAGGCCGCCGGCAAGCGCCTGGTGATCGCCACAGCCACCGTGGCCCTGCAAGAGCAGATCGTCTACAAGGACTTGCCCGACCTGATGCGCAACAGCGGGCTGAATTTCAGCTTCGCCCTGGCCAAGGGGCGTGGGCGCTACATGTGCCTGTCCAAGCTCGACATGTTGCTCCAGGAAGGCCACGCACAGACCGCCACAGCACAGTTGTTCGAAGAAGAAGGCTTCAAGATCGAGGTCGACGAGGCCAGTCAGAAGCTGTTTACCAGCATGATCGAAAAACTCGCCGGCAATAAATGGGACGGCGACCGCGACAGTTGGTCAACCGCCCTGGAAGACGCCGACTGGGCGCGCCTGACCACCGATCACAGCCAGTGCACCAACCGCCATTGCCCGAACTTCGGCCAGTGCGCTTTCTACAAGGCCCGCGAAGGCATGGGCAAGGTCGACGTGATCGTCACCAACCACGACATGGTCTTGGCTGACCTGGCCCTGGGCGGCGGCGCCGTGCTGCCGGACCCGCGCGACACCATCTACGTATTCGACGAAGGCCATCACCTGCCGGACAAGGCCATCGGCCATTTCGCCCATTACACGCGCCTGCGCTCCACCGCCGACTGGCTGGAAACCACCGCCAAGAACCTCACCAAACTGCTCGCCCAGCATCCGTTACCGGGCGACCTGGGCAAGTTGATCGAGCAGGTCCCGGAGCTGGCCCGTGAGATCAAGACCCAGCAGCAGTTCATGTTCACCGCGTGCGAGCAGATTGCCGATTTCAAACCGGGCGAAGACGTTGAAGGCCGCGAGCGCCCGCGTCATCGATTCGTCGGCGGGGTGATTCCCGAGCACATGCGTGAAATGGGCATCGAACTGAAGAAAGGCTTCGCACGGCTGACCGATTTGTTCACCCGCCTGACCGACCTGCTCAAGGAAGGCATGGACGGCGAAGTCAACATTGGCATCGCCAGCAACCAGGCTGAAGAGTGGTATCCGCTGTTCGGCAGCCTGTTGTCCCGCTCTTCCGGCAACTGGGAGCTGTGGACCGCCTTCACCGTCGAAGACCCGGAAGACAACCCGCCCATGGCCCGCTGGCTGACCCTGGCCGAAAGTGGTTCGCTGTTCGACATCGAGGTCAACGCAAGTCCCATCCTGGCGGCGGAAATGCTCCGGCGCAATTTGTGGAACGTGGCGTATGGCTGTCTGGTGACCTCGGCGACCTTGACTGCGCTGGGCACCTTCGACCGCTTCCGCATGCGCGCCGGCCTGCCGAAAAAAGCCGTGACGGCGGTGGTGCCAAGCCCGTTCCATCATGCCGACGCCGGTGTGTTGCGGGTGCCGAACCTGAACGCCGACCCCCGTGATGCGGCCGCGCATACCGCCGCGATCATTCGTGATCTGCCTGAGTTGGTCGAAGGCTCGCGGGGCACCCTGGTGCTGTTTTCCTCGCGTAAACAGATGCAGGACGTGTTCGATGGCCTCGACCGTGACTGGCGCAAGCAAGTGTTCATTCAGGGCAACCTGTCGAAACAGGAAACCCTGAACAAGCACAAGGCGCGAGTCGATGGCGGCGATTCCAGCGTGTTGTTCGGCCTGGCGAGCTTCGCCGAAGGGGTCGACTTACCCGGTGCCTATTGCGAGCACGTGGTGATTGCCAAGATTCCTTTCTCGGTGCCCGATGATCCCGTCGAAGCAGCCTTGTCCGAATGGATCGAGGCCCGGGGCGGCAATCCGTTCATGGAAATCTCCGTACCAGACGCCTCGCTGAAGCTGGTCCAGGCCTGCGGTCGCTTGCTGCGTACCGAAGAAGACCGCGGCACCATCACCTTGCTCGACCGGCGCCTGGTGACCCAGCGCTATGGCAAAGCCATCCTCAACGCGTTGCCGCCGTTCCGTCGAGAAATTTCCTGACGCACCGGTGGGCAGTTTTGCCCGCCGCGTTGTCTATCTCTCTGCCATCGCTTTTCCACTGGCCCATTGAAGGTCGTTAGGGAGAATTTCGTTCTCATGATTTGCCGTTCGTTGCCTGCCGTTTTTGCCCTGCTGTTCGCAACACCTTTGCTGGCCGCTCCCGCCGGCCAGCAGACGCTGTTCAACTTTGTGCGCCCCGCCGACGTGGTCCAGGTGGCGACTCAGGATGCCAGCCTGCCGCAGTCCAACGCCGAGCAAACCCCCGAGGGCGAAGTGCTGCGCCGGGTGACGTTCAACCCGGTCGCCCGGCCGACGTTGCGCCTGACCCCGCAAACCGGCGCCTGGGACTGGTCGCAGTCGGGCGTCATGAGCCTGCGGATCCAGAGCGCGATGAACTGGGCCGTGACCCTGTATGTGACAATCCAGAGCAACGACGGCAAGACCCTGGTCAGCCGCGTCGATTTGCCGGCGGGACCTGCACAAACCCTTTTGGTGCCGCTGCAAGCGACATCCCCGTTGAGCCAGGGCATGAAGGCTGGTCCGCCGATGCCGATGACCGTCGATGGCCAGCGTGTGTTGCTGGCCAGTAGCGCCGGTGAGCTGGATCGCAGAGAAGTGGTGTCGGTGAGTTTGTCGATGGACCAGCCGAAAGCCGCGCAGAGCATCCTGCTGGAGCGCTTTGGCGTGCAGGATGGTGAGTCAGTCACCCAAGCCGTGTACGGCGGGTTGGTGGATGCTTACGGCCAGTCGACCCGGGGCAAATGGCCGGAAAAGATCAGCAGCGACGAACAACTCAAAGGCGCCGCGAGCAAGGAGCAGCAACAACTGAAAACCTGGCTGGCCGAGCGCGAAAAGTCCTCCCTGGACAAATTCGGTGGTTTGACCAAAGGCCCATCCTTCAAGGCCAGCGGCTTTTTCCGCACAGAGAAGCGTGACGGTCGCTGGTATCTGGTGACGCCTGAAGGCCACCCGTTCTATTCCCTCGGGGTCAATACCGTGGCCCCGGATGTCAACCAGACCTATGTTGCCGGCCGCGAGTGGATGTTCGAATCCCTGCCCAAGGCTGACGAGGCGCTGGCCAACCTCTATGGCGAAGGCGACAACCGTGGCGGCAATGGGGCCGATCAAGGGCGCGGCTACAATGCCGGGCGCTGGTACGACTTCTACGCTGCCAACCTGCAACGCCTGTATGGTGATCCTTGTGCGTTGGGCAGCGAAACCAAAGCTGGCGTCGCCGAGGCGGCCAAGTCCGAAGCAACGGTAGCGCAAGCGGCAGAGGCAAAGGCTGTCGAACCGTGCAAAGCGAAGTTCGACGAGCAGCGCTGGGCCAGTCACACCCTTGATCGCTTGCAGGCCTGGGGTTTCAACACCATCGGCAACTGGAGCGCCCCGGTACTGGGTAACGCTGATCGCGTGCCGTACACCTTGCCGCTGTCGATTGTCGGCGACTACGCCAGCATCAGTACCGGCACCGACTGGTGGGGCGGCATGCCCGACCCGTTCGACCCGCGTTTTGCCATGGCCACCGAACGCGCCGTGGCGATTGCCGCTCGCGACCATCGTGACGATCCATGGCTGATCGGTTACTACGCCGACAATGAGCTGGCCTGGGCCGGTCCCGGCGATGACCCGAAAGCCCGTTATGCGCTGGCCTACGGCACCTTGAAAATGACCACCGACGTGCCGGCCAAGCGGGCGTTCCTCAAGCAACTGCGCGACAAGTACCGCAATCAGGATGGCCTGTCGAAAGCCTGGGGCATTGATCTGCCCGCCTGGGAACTGATGGAGGATCCGGGGTTCGTACCGCCGCTCCCGAGCGCCGAGCACCCGGAAATCGAAGCCGACTTCAAATACTTCCAGAAGGTCTTTGCCGACACTTACTTCAAGACCATCTCCGACTCACTTCAGTGGCACGCGCCTAACCAGCTGCTGCTCGGCGGACGGTTCGCCATCAGCACGCCGGAAGCCGTGGAGTCCTGCGCCCAGTATTGCGACGTGTTGAGCTTCAACATGTATACCCTGCAACCTCAGGATGGTTACGACTTCGCCAGGCTGCGTAGCCTCGACAAACCGGTGCTGGTCACCGAGTTCAATTTCGGCTCGACGGATCGTGGCCCGTTCTGGGGCGGCGTCACGCCGTTGGCGAAGGAGGAGGACCGTGGTGCGGCGTATGCCAACTTCCTCAAACAGGCCTTGGGCGAGCCGTCGATTGTCGGCGTGCATTGGTTCCAGTACCTCGATCAACCGGTCACGGGGCGCCTGCTTGACGGTGAAAACGGTCACTTCGGGCTGGTGGGCATCACTGATCTGCCGTTCCAGGGATTTGTCGACAGCGTGCGCAAGAGCAACCTGGCGACAGTCGAACAATTGGGCAAAGACGCCGAGAAGGCTGCGGCCGCCGCCGACAAAGCCAGCCACGACGCCGAGGGCGGCCGCAAGGCCGAGGCTGGCAAGGGGCCGGGGAAGGGCGCTGGTGGGCACTCCGGGAAAGGTCACTGAGACCTGACGAACCGCGTCATCGTTCTTCGCTGGCAAGCCAGCTCCTACAGGTATGACGCAATCTTGTAGGCGCTGGCTTGCCAGCGAAGGCGTCGTTTCAGTTTGCATAAAACGTAGCAACCGCCCGGCCCAACCCTGTTCCCAAAACCCTCAAGGGCTGGAACAATGCCCGCCACTTTGTAGAGCGTTAATCCGGGGAGTTGCGGGTGCAGATTCAGGGTCATTACGAGCTTAAGTTCGAGGCGGTGCGTGAGGCTTTCGCGGCGTTGTTCGACGATCCACAGGAACGTGGCGCCGCGTTGTGCATTCAGGTCGGCGGCGAAACGGTGCTCGACCTCTGGGCCGGCACTGCCGACAAGGACGGGGCCGAGGCCTGGCACAGCGACACCATCGCCAACCTGTTCTCCTGCACCAAGACCTTTACTGCAGTCACCGCGCTGCAACTGGTGGCCGAAGGCAAGCTGCAACTGGATGCCCCGGTTGCGCGCTACTGGCCCGAATTTGCCGCTGCCGGCAAGGAGTCTTTCACCCTTCGTCAACTGCTCTGCCATCAGGCCGGCCTTCCGGCATTGCGCGAATTACTGGCCCCCGAAGCCCTTTACGACTGGCAAACCATGGTCGACGCCCTGGCCGCCGAAGCGCCGTGGTGGACGCCGGGCGAAGGTCACGGTTACGCGGCGATCACCTATGGCTGGCTGGTCGGCGAGTTGCTGCGCCGTGCCGACGGTCGTGGGCCGGGTGAGTCTATCGTTGCGCGGGTCGCCAGACCGTTGGGCCTGGACTTCCATGTAGGGCTGGCCGACGAAGAGTTCTATCGCGTGGCCCATATTGCGCGGGGCAAGGGCAATGTCGGCGATGCCGCCGCCCAGCGCCTGTTGCAAGTGACCATGCGTGAGCCAACGGCCATGACGACCCGGGCGTTCACCAACCCGCCGTCGATCATGACCAGCACCAACAAACCCGAGTGGCGACGCATGCAGCAACCGGCCGCCAATGGCCATGGCAATGCCCGCAGCCTGGCCGGTTTCTACGCCGGCCTGCTCGACGGCAGCCTGCTGGAAAGCGAAATGCTCGATGAGTTGACTCGTGAGCACAGCCTCGGCGAGGACAAGACTTTACTGACCCGGACCCGTTTCGGTCTGGGGTGCATGCTCGATCAACCGGACGTTGCCAACGCCACCTTCGGCCTTGGCCCGCGCGCGTTTGGTCATCCGGGCGCTGGCGGCTCCATCGGTTTTGCCGACCCGGAGTACGATGTGGCCTTCGGATTTGTGACAAATACCCTGGGGCCGTACGTCTTGATGGACCCGCGCGCGCAAAAGCTGGTGCGGGTTCTGGCCACTTGTCTGTAAAAGCGGCTATCGGCTTCCAGGGCAGGAACCCGATAGCCTTTTCAGTTTCAAAGCGTCAGTTTGTACGGGCCGATGTGGCCAGATTTATTTGACTTCATTCTTGTGGATATCCAATGTCATCCAATAAAACTCTCGCCTTGGCCCTGTGCTTCGCTATTACCGGTTGCGCACAGACTCCACAGAAAGACGCGACGGCACCGGTCGCCAAGACTGAGAGCGGCAGCCACTGGTACTGGCCG
>NZ_AKJJ01000014.1:0-31537 GCF_000282395.1 Pseudomonas sp. GM55
CGAGTCTCACTCTCTTCCACCAATTATCGGAAGGTCGGCTTGTTCATTTCGGCGAGAGATCGATCGAGCGGCTGGTGGCTTCACTCTATTTCTTGTGTGTGCTGAATTAAATGAAGGATGCAGGTATGCAGTGGATTGCAGAAGGTCGGCGCATTATCAAAGTGGCGGTGCCACTTTCGATCGTTTATTTGATTGAAAGTATGATGGCCTTCGTTGACTCCGTGTTCATGGGGCGTTTTCGTGCCGATGAAATCGCCGGTTATGGGCTGGGGGCGCGTATCGTTTTCGACGCGACCAATGTCATCTGCCTGTGCGTCATCGGCATGGTCGCGGTTTTCTCCGCCAAGTACGACGCGCTCAAAGACAAGCGGGCCGTGGAAGCACATGTGCAGCACGGCTTCTATATGTGCCTTCTGCTCAGCCTGCCGGTGGTCCTGGTGACCTTGAACCTTGGCAGCCTGCTGGTGGCCTTCAATGTCGACGCGGCGGTGGCCCTGCAGGCGGATCAATATGCGCAAGGCGCGGTGTACTCGATCTTGCCGCTGGCTTTGTTCTGCGTCTTGCGAGACCACTCGGCGGCAGTTTCCGACTTCTCGTCGATTTTCTACATCACGCTCTTCGCCAGCGTTTTCAAAGCGCTGATTTCCTACGTGCTGATCCTCGGCGAGTTTGGTTTTCCACGGCTGGGTGCGTACGGCGCGGGCCTTTCGACTTCCCTGGTCAGCTGGGGAATGCTGGGCGCGGAGATCCTGCTCTATTCCCTGAGCAATCGCCGGTCCGGCAAGACGTACGCGATCTTCAGCGGCTGGGTGAGCCTGCGTTGGGCGCTGGTCAAAAAGTACCTGGCGATGGGCCTGCCCCTCTCGGCGAACAGCCTGGTCATTTCGTTGATGTTCATCGTGCTGATGCTCCTTACCGAGAAAGTCGGGACCTTGGAGCTGGCCGCGGCGCAACTGGTGTTTTCCTATATCTACCCGGTCTTCATGCTGGTTGAAGGGGTGCGGGAAGCCATCGCCATTCGTGTGGCTCAGGAGCATGCGCTGGGTAATGTGCACAAGGTGCGCAAACTGACGGTGGTGGCTTGCCTGGTCAGCATGCTGTTTCTGTTTCCTTTCGCCTTTGTGGTCTTTTTCGATTCCACGCTGGTCGCCTCGATGTTCTTTAATGTCAACGAGCTGGTGAACATTGGCCTGCTGACCCAGTTCAACCTGATCATCGGCCTGGCCGCCCTGAGTATCGTCGTCGAGTGTGTGCAGGTCATCGTGCTCGGCGCGCTGAAGGGCCTGGAAGACACCAAGGTGCCATTCCTGATCAACACCACCACCGCCTGGGTGATCGGCGTGGCCGGGGGGTATCACCTGACGTTCAACCTGGACCAGGGGGTCGTTGGCCTGTGGGTGGCGCTGATTCTCAGCCATCTCGTGTCGCTGGTGCTGTTGGCGGCCCGGCTGCTGCTGGTCACCAGGCCCAACAGTCCTCTGCTGTGTGCGACCTCGGTGCACGACTGACCGTCACCCATCGCCAGGCCGGTCGAACCCGGCCTGGCAACCAATCATCAAGGTTTTCGGAAGATCGCCGGTCTGTGCGGGGGAGTGCGTATGCGTGAAGTACTGGCTACTTACATTGAGGCTTATGACGTCGCGATCGATTGTCTCGAACGTTTGCATGGCGCCAAGCTGGCGACGGCCGTCGGTCAATTGTTGTCGCGGATCGCGGCCTGTGACGATGTGCTGGTCAACAACGTGCTCAAGCACCATCGTCATGTACTTGAGCTGAACAGCGAGGAATGGGCGTGGTTCCTGCCCGGCATTCTCGAATTGGAGCGCAACAGCGCCTTTGTGGCGGCCTACCTGATCGAGAAGATCCCGCTGCTCAAGCAACAGCTGGACATGCGGGCCTTCGTCGAGTTCCTGCTCGCCATCAAGGATCATTCGGCGCGCGGTCTGTCCTACCTGATAGGTACTTCCGATTCGGCGCTGTGTGACGATCTGGAGTCGATCCTGGAGACGGTAGGCACTGCCTACTATCAGGCCGCCATGGACTGCGTGCTGCGTCATAAGGACGAACTCGGCGCGTGTTGCGCGCCCTTGCTTATCCACATCAAGAACTACAGTCGGCACCTGCCTGCCACCGACCTGGACGCGCTGGCGGCCCTGGTCTGTGAAGTGCACGCCCGCTACGGCAGTTTTGGCGCAGTGGCCCTGCTGGAAAACGCCGATGGGGTATTTGCCCGGCACAGTGTCCAGGCGGTGCGTGAACGCCTGGGTGAACTGGTGGAGGCCAGTGTCGACTATTTCCATTACCTGCTTGCCAATGGCCTGCCGCAGGTCGGCACGGTGCGCGCCGACACGGCTTCGGTCGGGCAATTGGCGGGCGCGAGTCTGATTTCGCATATCGATGCCCCTGGGGTGTTCGATGGCGGGCTGGTCTCCGCGATCATTTCCAACATGAACTTCATGGATCCGAAAACCCTGGAGAACATGCGTCATCAGTTGTCGATCGATGACTTCAAACGCTGGTTCGAACAACAACCCGCGTTTACCAACGCGCGCATGCAAATCGCCGATGCCTATGCCGGTGCCTGGTTCTCGCCGTTCGATTACTGGGGCGGCGAGATGGGCATCACCCGCTTCAGGACGCTGATAGGCCAGGCGATCGAGGCGAGCTACGACAAGCAGGCCCGGCAAACTCTGGTCTACCAGAACAAGGCGCTGTTCGACCGCCATGCCGAGTACAGCGAAAACCGCCTGCGACTGATGATCGATGTGGCGTTTCCCCATGGCGGTGACGGATCGCCGGTGCCCGAGGATATCGCCAGTATCAGGACCTATCTCGACGACCACGATCGGCAGGGGTTGCGAGATCGGCAGTCGAGGCAGCGGGTGTTCATCAGCACCTGGAACAGGAACCCCTGGCAGGACTACAGCCGCTCCGACGAGTTTTACTCCTGCACCGGCATTGGCGATTACGCGGTCAACAATGCCCCGGGTTACCTGGTCGAACCGAACCTGTGCCGCCTGTATGTCTGGTACCAGGGACGCCGCATCGGCCGGCTCAACCTGATTGCCGTGGCGGACGTCGAGGGGACGCCGGGGTTGTTGCTCGATGGCGTCGAGGGGGGCGGTCGCCTGTTGCAATCGGAAGAGCGGGTACTGGACATCCTCGGCAGTGTCGCCGAGTTCGCCAAACGCTGTGGCCTGAGTGCCTATTACATCAACTGCAAGGCCACCTACAACAATGTGCCCAAGCAGTTCATAGCCCAGGCGATTCGTCATGTCGGGCTACCGGTGACGCATGCTTATCTGCGTCGCTATTACCAAGGAATGGAAATCTATCAGGCAATGCCCCACGGACTCATACCGTTCTTCGAATCCTTCGGGAACAACCTGTCCGGGATCGTGAGTGGCCTGAAAATCACGTTGCCCCAGGGGGTCAACGTTCACAAGGAGGTGTTATGTTGACTACATTGACCGATCATGAGTACCTGGCCCTGAATTCAGCCTGCAGCTTTGCTGACGGGCACGCCTATCACGAATTGCCCCGCGGGCTGGCGGGTGTCGTCGAGCAACTGCCGAGCATTTGGTATGACTGCAATCAAACCAGGGTTCGAGACATGGAGAAGTCTTTCAAGTGTGAGTGGGCCAACCTGCTCGATTCCCGCGAGTTGTTGCGCCACGAGCACTTCCGGGTTTCCCCGACTGCGTCGAACTCCATCGATATCGTCGCGACACTCCTGGCCGAGCGAGCCCCGAGGGTGCTGCTGATCGAACCGACGTTCGACAACCTGTACTTGATGCTCAAGCGCCGCGGCTGCGAAGTGACACCGCTGAACGAGCAGTCGATGATCGACGCCATCGGCCAGGATAAGGTGGCCGAGCTGCTGGAGGGGCATGCGTTCGATACCCTGTTCCTGGTCAACCCGAACAACCCCACCGGGTATCTGATCCGCGAGAAACAATTCAAGGCCATCGCCGAATACTGCCAGCGGCAGAACAAGATGCTGGTGGTGGACTCGACCTTTCGTTTCTATACCAGGCAGCCCTTCAATGACTATGCCGCGCTGTTGAAGGCGGGCGGCTCGTTCGTGGTCATCGAGGACACCGGCAAGACCTGGCCGACCCAGGACATGAAGTCGAGCATGATCGTCTATTCCGAGGACCTGGCTCCGGAGTTGGAAAAGATCTACGAGGAGATCTACCTGTGCCATTCGCGTTTTGTCATGGGGGTGTTCGTCAACCTGTTCCGGCGCACGGCGGCGGTGGGCCTGGAGCAGGCGCTGGTGCATGAGATCGGGCTGCGCAGCGGCAAGGTCAGGGCATTGCTGGCCGGTACCGATTTGCGCTGCATTACCGACAGCCGGGCGACGGCGATGCCGCTGGAGTGGATCGATGTCTCGCGCACCGGGAAAACCGACGCGGAGCTGATCAAGCAGTTTCTCCGCCACGGGTTCCATTGCCTGCCAGGCAGCCACTTTTTCTGGCACGCCTATTACGAACGCGGTATCCAGAGTTCCCGCTTCATCCGCATCTCGCTCGCCCGTCCCGCGCACGTCTTCGAAAACGGCCTGGCGCTGCTGCGCAACATCTGCAATGAATCGAACCTGGCCAGGCTGGCCGTGAACGGTTGAGTCATCCCCCTGCGTTCCTGCTGGTGGCTGCTGATTCGTCCGCAGAGCCCAGCAGGCCTTTCTCATCTTTTTTGTGAGTCCCGATCGACGGCTTCACCAAAAAGATGATGTCCGCCCCTCCTTGTCGGGGGCCAGAACCCTCCATTCCCAAGCCAGTAACCTCCCAGACGTCACACTCTTCGACCACCCCCGGTGACTGTACGCCGCTGGTTCGGCCAGGCTCCTGTGGGCCTCCTTCCTGTGTTTGGCTTTCAGGATCCTGCTGCGCTCGCGGGGCGTGAACGGGTCTCGTCTCAGAGTGGAACAGTTGTCGCGAAATTAAACGCGGCCGGCCGGCGTTTGCCTGGGAGGTGCGTCCTGGAACTCTAGCAAGCCCTTGATAAAAAACATCATTTATAAGCTGGCACGCTCTGTGTATTGCACATCTCAGACGTTTCTCTTGCCTCCGTCAGCGGTTCACCGCCGACGGCAGAAACCATAAAAACGATAAGCCACAACAATAAGAACGCACCGTGCGAGGTTCGACGTTGATGAAGAGAAAACTCCGATCAGGCATGAGCGCCAGCCTGCTGGCCGTAGCCGCTTGTGTAGCGCTGCATTCGCCTCATAGTCTGGCAGCCCGCGACGCCCAGACCATCCTCAAGGAAACCTGTCAGGGCTGTCACACCCCCGAAGCCGATAACGCCCTCAGCCGCATCAGCCACCAGCGCAAGACGCCGGAAGGCTGGCTGATGAGCATTGCCCGGATGCAGACCATGCACGGTTTGCAGATCAGCGATGAAGACCGGCGCACGCTGGTCAAATACCTGGCCGATACCCAGGGCCTGGCGCCGAGCGAAACCGACGGCGTGCGCTATGCGCTGGAACGGCGGCTCAACCCGGTCGAGAAATTCGACGACCAGCACAGCCAGATGTGCGGCCGCTGCCACTCGGGTGCGCGGGTGGCCCTGCAACGGCGTCCGGCGCAGGAGTGGGAACGCCTGGTGAACTTCCACCTCGGACAGTGGCCGTCCCTGGAATATCAGGCGCTGGCCCGGGACCGCGACTGGTTCGACATCGCCCGCAAAGACATGGTGCCGCTGCTGGCCAAGCGTTATCCGCTGGACAACCCGGCCTGGAAAAAATGGCAGAGCGTGGCGCCCAAAGCCGATGCGCTGGTGGGCGACTGGAGTTTCAGCGGTCACTTGCCAGGCAAGGGTGAACTGGCCGGTGTCATGACCGTGAGTGCCGATGGCAGCGACACCTTCAAGGTCAGCGTCAAAGGCCAGTACGCCGACGGCAGCCCGTTCAATGGCGACGGCAGCGCGATTCTCTATACCGGTTACGAATGGCGCGGCAACGTGACCATCGATGGCGTGACCATGCGCCAGGTGTTCGCCGCTCAGGGCAATGCGATGCAGGGCCGGATGTTCGAGGCCGAGCACGACGAGCGCGGTCTGGACTTCGTTGCCGCCAAACAGGGTTCCCAGCGCTTGCTGGCGGTGCAACCGGGCTACATGAAGGCCGGCAGCGAAACCGAAGTGACCCTGATCGGCAGTGGCCTGAGCGGCAAGCCGAACTTCGGCAAAGGCGTGGAAGTGGTTGAAGTCGTCTCGCAGAGCCCGGAGCAGATCAAAGTCAAACTCAAGGCTGCCGCCAATGCCCAATCGGGGGCGCGCGCGGTCACTGTCGGTACGCTGAAAGGCCCGCAGCTCTCGGTCTACAGCAAGATTGACGCGGTCAAGGTCGTGCCGGAGTTCTCGGTGGCGCGGATTGGCGAGGGCGGCGGTTCGACACCGAAAGTCCAGGGCCGTTTTGACGCGGAAGCCTGGGGCAAGGGCGCCGACGGCAAGCCGTATCGCATCGGCGTGTTCCCCGCGCAGTGGAAGGTCGAGGCCTTCGACGACCGCGCCAGGGAAGACGAGGACGTCAAGTTCGCCGGCACCATGCAGGCCGACGCCGGCGTGTTCACCCCGGGCGATGCCGGGCCGAACCCGGCACGCAAGATGTCCACCAACAATGCCGGCAACCTCAAGGTGATCGCCGCCGTCGACGACGCAGGGAAATCCCTGACCGGCGAAGGCCACATGATCGTGACCGTGCAACGCTGGAACAATCCACCCATTCCATAAGTTGGCTGAACGTCAATCGCATCAGACACTTTTCGGAATGACCGCAAGCCCCGCCAGGCGGGGTTTGCACAGGAGGTTTGCCATGGGCGCTATCTTGAATCTGGTCGAACGCAACCTGCACGAAGTGCAGGTCGATGCCGACCGCATGCTGTTTCACATTCCCAGCAGTTCGCTGTTCGCCAGCGATGAACTGACGGGCACCATCATCGATACCCTGCGCGGCCCCGGCTGCTCCTCGGACGACCTGATCCAGCGCCTGGCCGCGCGTTTCAACGGCGAGGAAATCACCGAGACTCTGCGCGAATTGATGGCCCTGGAACTGGTCAGCGACGGCTCGCCGCTGAGCCCGGACATCGCCACCAAACGGGTCGAGCGCACGGCGATCAACACCGTGGTACTCAACGTCAACACGGGCTGCAACCTGAGCTGCACATATTGCTACAAGGAAGACCTCGACAAACCGTCGGCGGGCAAGAAGATGGACGTCGAAACGGCGATTGCCTCGGTGGAAATGCTGCTGCGCGAATCCCCGGACGAAGAGCGTTTCACCGTGGTGTTCTTCGGTGGCGAACCGCTGAGCAACCGCAAGCTGATCGAGTACATGGTCGATTACTGTGAGAAGCGTTTTCGCGAGGCCGGCAAGTTCGTCGAGTTCGTGATGACCACCAACGCCACGCTGCTCACCGAAGAAACCGTGGACTACCTCAACGCCCACCGCTTTGGTTTGTCAGTGAGCATCGACGGTCCGAAAACCGTGCACGACCGCAACCGCATCACCGTGGGCGGGCAGGGCACCTATGACGTGGTGCGGCGCAAGGCCGAGATGCTGCTGTCGCGCTACAACAGCCGTCCGGTGGGGGCGCGGGTGACCCTGACCACCGGCGTGACCGACGTCGAAACCATCTGGGACCACCTGTTCAACGAACTGGGCTTCGCCGAAGTCGGCTTTGCCCCGGTGACCTCCGGCGACATCAGCAGCTTCAACCTCACCAGCGATGAACTGGTGCAGGTGTTCGCCAACATGAAAAAACTCGGCAAGCGTTACCTGGAAGCGGCGCTGGAGCACCGCAACATCGGCTTCTCCAACCTGCACCAGTTGATCACCGACATCCACGAAGGCCACAAGAAAGCTCTGCCGTGCGGCGCTGGCCTGAAAATGCTGGCGGTGGATCACAAGGGCGAGCTGAACCTGTGCCACCGCTTTACCGGTTCGAGCCTGCCGACCTTCGGCAACGTGCACAGCGGTGTGAAACAGGTGGAGTTGAACGACTTCCTGTCCCAGCGCCTCGACCGCACCAACACTGGCTGCGAAGACTGTCAGATCCGCAACCTGTGCTCCGGCGGCTGCTACCACGAGAGCTACGCCCGCTACGGCGATCCGACGCACCCGACCTATCACTACTGCGAACTGATGCGTGACTGGGTCGACTTCGGCATCGAGGTCTACACCCGGATCATGGCCAATAACCCTGCGTTCATCAGCAGCTACATCACTCCGCGCAAGGCTCACTGATATGAAACATCTCAAGGCAATCAATAACAAAGCGTTGAAGCTGGATCAAGCCGCGGACGAGAACCGCATCGAAGAAGTGGTGGCGATGAGTTCCGTGGCGGGCTGTGCCTCGACCACCGACCCGGGCTGGGAAATCGATGCGTTTGGCGGTGTGTCGTCGCTGTGCCAGCCGATGGAGGCTGACCTGTATGGCTGCTCCGACCCGTGCTGGTGGCCGGCCCAGGTGCCCGACATGATGAGCACCTACCCGGACTGGAACAAGGATGCGCAAGCCTCCAACGACAACTGGCGCAACCTTGGCACTGTCTTCCCGAAAGACAAGTGATCAGATAAGAAGAAGGATTCCAGCATGCACAGCATCAAAGCCTGCGGCCTGGCCGCGTTCGCCGTCCTGAGCACCTGTTCGGTCAATGCTCTGGCCGATGAAAACACTGCTCTTCAGGATGGTCACGAGTACATGTTGACCACCAATTACCCGAACAACCTGCACGTGATCGACCTGGCCACCGACACCCTGTTCAAGACCTGCAAGATGCCCGATGCCTTCGGCCCCGGCACCGTGCAATTGTCGCCGGACCGCAAGACCGCCTACGTGCTGAACAATCACTATGCGGATGTCTACGGTGTCGAACTGGACAACTGCAAACAGGTGTTCCACGCCAGCATCAGCCAGAAGCCGGGGGAGAAAGCGCGATCCATGTTCGCCTTCACCCTCAGCCATGACGGCAAGGAACTGTTCACCGTCGCCAACCCGACGCTGATGATGAACGATCACTATGAAGTGCAGCAGCCCCGGCTCGATGTGTACAAGACCGACGGTGGCATGGACGCCAAGCCCGTGCGCAGTTTCCCGGCGCCGCGGCAGCTGACCATCATGCAGAGCGGCGACGACGGCACGCTGTACGTGGCGGGGGCGGATGTCTACAAGGTCAACGTGCAGACCGGCAAGTTCGACGTGCTGATCCCCAGCCGGCACTGGAAACGCCCGAACTACAGCGCGCCGGACGTGCTCTACGTATGGAACCAGCAGACGTACCGGCATGACTTCTCGCTGCTGTACACCGCGGCGAAGTTCAAGGACAAGAAGCAGGATCCGGCTACTGCTGAATACCTGTACGGCCTGTTCAGCGTCGACCTGAAGACCGGCAAGACCGAAACCACCGATTTCGGCCCTTTGACGGAGATCTACTTCAGCGGCATGCGCTCGCCCAAGGACCCGAACCTGATGTTTGGCGTGCTCAACCGACTGGCCAAGTACGACATCAAGCAGAAGAAAATGCTTCAGTCCGCCACGCTCGATCATTCCTACTACTGCATTTCCTTCAACAGGGACGGCAGCAAGATCTACCTGGCCGGGACATTCAACGACGTGGCGATCTTCGATGCCGACAGCCTCAAGCAGATCGGCAGCATCAAGATGCCGGGCGGGGACATGGCGATTACCACGGCGCAGGTGTTTGTCCGGTAAATTGCGGCGCCTGAGCTGACGCCTTCGCGAGCAAGCCCGCTCCTACATGTTGATCGCATTCTTGCTGAAAGAACCCGGTCAACTGTAGGAGCTGGCTTGCCAGCGAAGAGGCCCTTACAGGCACTAGAGATTCAAACCCCCGGCACCGGACACCCCAGATCCCCCTCCTGACACTTCAGGTAAGTCTTGAACGTCTCTACCCGCGCCTTGGTCAATTCAGTCACGCAATTGCCGTAGATCAGCGGATACACACTCCCGCCTTCCACCCCGGACGCCGAGAACTTGCACTCGGCATCGCGAAACGCAATCCACGACCGCTGCGCACCCACCAGCAACTTCTTGCTGTCGGGATTGCCCTTCAGGCGCGAAGTGATTTGCTGGTAAAGCGCATTCAATTCCTTGTCCGCCACCGCATGCTGCTGCGCCGCGCACTGATTCATCGTGGTCTGGTCGGTGGCGTTGTCGCAGTTCACGCCGGCATGGGCCAGGGAGGTGAACAACAAAGGCGTCAGCGCCAGGAGAAAACGTGCGTGCATGGCAGAAACTCGCTGTGACAGGGGAAGTTTGGGGAGCAGTGTAGCCAGACAAATGTCGACATCCATACCGTGATTACGACCACTGGCACCCGATGCATACAACTTTCGGACTGGACATGTGGTCTTAGAGGCCTACTGTTGTTCAGAACAGGAGGTGACGTATGAAACCAGTACCCAATAGTTTTGAACGCAAAATAATACTCAAATCGCCGCGCTCCCATGTATGGCGTGCCTTGGTCGATGCAGAGGCGTTCGGTCAATGGTTTGGCGTTGCGCTCGAAGGCCGGCGTTTTATTGCCGGCGAGTGGACGCAGGGGCAGGTCACGTATCCCGGATATGAACATGTATTGTGGAATGTGCTGGTCGAGCGGGTCGAACCACAGCAGTTGTTTTCGTTTCGCTGGCACCCTTACGCGGTGAATCCGAAGATCGACTACTCCCAGGAGCCCACCACGCTGGTGAAATTCGAGCTGGCAGACTACGAAGACGGCACGCTGCTCAAGGTGTCCGAGTCAGGTTTCGCTCACATTCCCGACATACGTCAGAAGGAGGCTTACTACATGGACAGTCGTGGCTGGGAAGAGCAATTGAGCAGACTCGAACATTTTCTCGTCGAGAGTGACAAGGCCCGTGAGCACGAGGGAGGCTGAAGTCTGAGACCCGGGTGGCCAAAAATCAGCTGGAAGTCGCGAGACTTGCGGCCTCCAGGCTCGAAGCCTGAGGCGTCCAAGGGTTTTCGGAAGGTGGTTTATAGCCAATGTCTTACACGCGATGGTAGCGATATCGCCTGTTACAAATTGGATCCGATGCGTATTCTGGCCTCACCCACTGAAGCACAGGATGTGCTCAGGATCAT
Source organism: Pseudomonas sp. GM55 (assembly GCF_000282395.1). NCBI lineage: Bacteria > Pseudomonadati > Pseudomonadota > Gammaproteobacteria > Pseudomonadales > Pseudomonadaceae > Pseudomonas > Pseudomonas sp. GM55. The sequence continues at coordinate 11,112 of NZ_AKJJ01000014.1, forward strand.
GGATGATCGACCATATGCAAGGAACGCAGCGACAAGGAGTCGTCATGGTCTTGGAAAAACCCGCTTCGGCGGGTTTTTTTGTGGGCGCAGGAAAAGTCGTGGCGGCAGGAACCGGGTTCCTGCCGCCATTTTTTCACTGTCGGTCGAGTTTCGCCGCCGCGCGCTCGGTGATTTCCGCCCGCAGCTTCAACGAGCCGGCAGCCCGCTGGCGAGCCTCTTCCAGCACACTGGCCGGGGCCGTCTCGGGGCTGCCCGCGGTAAACGGCGGGGCCGGGGCGTATTCCAGTTGCAACTGCACCAGCTCGGCGGTGGCCTGGTCGAACAGTTCGGCGGCCAGGGTCAGAGCGAAGTCGATACCGGCGGTGATGCCGCCTCCGGTCAATAGATTGCCGTCACGAACCACCCGATCGTTCACCGCGATTGCGCCCAGCGGCTCGAGCAATGGGTGATAGGCCCAGTGAGTGGTGGCGCGTTTGCCTTTGAGCAATCCCGCCGCGCCCAGCACCAGCGAACCAGTGCATACCGAAGTAATGTACCGGGCGTTGGCGGCCTGGGTCTTGAGAAAATCCAGGGTCTGGTCATCTTCCATCAACGGCCCGACGCCACTGCCGCCGGGCACGCAGATCACGTCCAGCGCCGGGCAATCTTCAAAGGTGGTGGTCGGTTTCAACAGCAGGCCGGTGCTGGCGGTGACCGGCACCAGGTCTTTCCAGATCAGATGCACTTTCACATCCGGCAGCGAGGCCAGTACGTCATAAGGGCCGGTCAGGTCCAGTTGCTGAACCTGTGGAAACAACAGAAAACCGATCTGCAACGTCATGGTGTTTTTCTCGTGAAGTGGGTGGACGGCTTGACTGTAGGCTCGTAGGCTTTGGCGTATACGCCAATCTCCCCACGAATTACGCCAAATGTCGAAAACCATCCATGTGCTCGCTTTCGCCAACGTGCAAATACTCGACGTCACCGGGCCGTTGCAGGTATTCGCTTCGGCCAACGACATAGCCCGTCAGCAAGGCCTGCCGCCACCCTACGTACCGACCGTGATTGCCAGCGGCGGCGGGGCGGTGATGTCATCGGCGGGGTTGGCGCTGTTGGCCGAACCGTTGCCGGATGAGGGCACCGATACCCTGATCATCGCCGGTGGCTGGGGGGTTTACGCAGCGGCACAAGATGCGCCGTTGGTCGCCTGGGTGCGTGAGCATGCCCGTGGCTGCCGGCGGGTTTCCTCGGTGTGCACCGGTGCGTTTCTGCTGGCGGCCAGCGGCTGGCTCGATGGCCGGCGCGTGGTCACCCACTGGACCCGCTGCGAGCAACTGGCGCAGCAGCACCCTCAGCTGCACGTCGAGCCCAACCCGATCTTCATCAATGACGGCCCGGTCTGGACCTCGGCCGGGGTGACGGCCGGCATCGACCTGGCGTTGGCCATGGTCGAAGAAGACCTCGGGCGCACCATGGCCCTCGAAGTCGCCCGGCAACTGGTGGTGTTTCTCAAGCGCCCGGGTGGCCAGTCGCAATTCAGCGTGACCCTGTCACTGCAACAGGAAGGCAACCGTTTCGACGAACTTCACGCCTGGATCAGCGAAAACCTGACCCAGGACCTTGGCATCCCGACCCTGGCCTTGCAGGCCGGCATGAGCGAACGCAGCTTCGTGCGCCACTACCGCGCCGACACCGGCCAGACCCCGGCCCGGGCCATCGAACTGATCCGCGTCGAAACCGCGCGGCGTCTGCTCAGCGATACCGGCGTGCCGATCAAACGGGTGGCGGTGCAATGCGGCTTCGGCAGCGAAGAAACCCTGCGCCGCAGCTTCCTGCGGGCCATGGGCGTGACGCCGCAGGCTTATCGTGAGCGGTTTTCGGTCAGTGTTGGTGTAGATTCAGTGGTGCCTTGAGCCACCTTCTGCCTGAGTTCGATGCAATTGCCCCCAAGGGTCGCACGTCTGGCAGATCACACGGATCGATGGGGTTTTCAGACAGCGTTGTACGTACCATCAGGCTTCCGCCACCTGATCGAAATACTTCGCCCGATCCGGTGTAAACGTCACCACCATCCCGGTTCGCGAGCAAGTCAGCGCCCGCTCCTGGTTCAAATCAACATCCAGATCCTCCCCGCGCAGCCCTTGCCACTGCGCGAGGTATTTGAGGGAGCCATATTTTTCGAGTTTCTTCAGGCTGCGGCTGACGCCGCCTTTCCAGCCCAGTGCCGGCAACTCGCCGGCGAGGCACTGTCGGGCGAGGTCGGGGAGGCGGGCGGCGCGCTGGCGGCCGACTTCCCAGCATTTGATCAGGCCCTTGTCGCCGGCTTCCCAGAGTTCCTCTCGGTTCAAGCCGGTTCGGAGCGGGGAGTCGATGCTGCGATGGATGCGTTGGGTCATTCTGGTTCCTTGAATTCGGGTGGTTCTGCACAGCTCCGCTGTACCCGTTCAGCAAGGATGTTATGTGGGGATGTAATGGCTGGCAACAAGGTATTTCCGTTCGGCTCGCTGCTGCAAGGGATCTCTGTATGACTAATTCCCGGCGCACCTCATCCGTTTTCCAGGCAGACAACTTTCGAGGAAAGCCCGGTGACCCCGCTGACATTGCTGTGCCTGCCCTATTCGGGCGCGAGTGCCATGGTCTATAGCCGCTGGCGGCGCAAGCTGCCGGAGTGGCTCACGTTGCAACCCGTGGAGCTTCCGGGGCGTGGCGCGCGGTACGGCGAGCCGTTGCACACCGACATGCGCCGTCTGGCGCTGCAATTGGCCCATGAACAGAAAGCCACGCTCAAGGCGCCCTATGCGTTGTTCGGGCACAGCATGGGGGCGTTGCTGGCCTGCGAGATGGCCCACGCGTTCCGCTCGCTGGGTTGCCCGGAACCGGTAGCGCTGTTCGCCTCGGGCACCGCCGCACCGACGATGCGCGCCGACTACGACCGGGGCTTCGCCCAGCCCTGGACCGACGCCGAACTGATCGAGCAATTGCGCACCCTCAACGGCACCAGCGAAGAGATCCTGGCCAATGCAGAGTTGATGAGCCTGACCTTGCCGGTATTGCGTGCGGATTTCCTTCTGTGCGGACGTTTCGAGCCGGTCCGGCGCCCGTTGCTCAAGTGCCCGGTGCACGTGCTTGGCGGCAAGGCCGACCGCGCCACCACCGAGCAATTGATCGGCTGGAGCCAGGAAACCCGTGGCAGCTTTTCGGTGGACATGCTGGCGGGCGGGCACTTCTTCATCCATGAGCAAGAGGCCAGGGTGCTGCGGGTGATCAAGGATCATCTGGAGGTGCATCATCGACGGCAAGGGTTGATGGCGGTGGGTTGAACCCATTCTGAAATCACCACAAAACCTGTAGGAGCGGGCTTGCCCGCGAAGAGGGAGTGTCAGCGACATACCTATTGCCTGACACACCGCCTTCGCGGGCAAGCCCGCTCCTACAGTTGTATTTATTGACCTGTTTTTCTGCGTTTTGCCTTTTGCCTGATCCGCTAATTTTTCCCGCCTGCATTCGTTTTATAGGGACGACGCGCCTTTGCGCCGCCTGCCTACTGATGCGGATGCTGATAGATGAATGCTGAAGACTCCTTGAAACTTGCTCGCCGGTTTATCGGGTTGCCCCTGGAAAAGCGCCAGATGTTCCTTGCGGCCTTGCACAAGGAGGGCGTGGATTTCGCCCGTTTTCCGATTCCGGCCGGCATCGAGGCCGAGGATCGCCAGGCGCTGTCGTACGCCCAGCAACGCATGTGGTTGCTCTGGCAACTGGACCCGCACAGCGGCGCCTACAACCTGCCCGGCGCGGTACGGCTGACCGGGCGCTTGAATCTGCCGGCGCTAAAGCAGGCGTTCGCCAGCCTGGTGGCGCGGCATGAAACCCTGCGCACGGTGTTCCAGCGTCAGGCCGATGACCGCTTGCAGCAGGTGCCTGCCACGGCGCCGCTGCTGATCGAACAAGCGGATATCAGCGCACTGCCTGCCGAGGAACGCGAACGGGCAGTGGCGCAAACCGCCGAGCAGCAATCTCTGCTGCCGTTCGATCTGTCGACCGGTCCGCTGCTGCGGGTCACCTTGCTCAAGCTCGCCGAACAAGAGCACGTCCTGTTGCTGACCCTGCACCACATCGTCTCCGACGGTTGGTCGATGAATGTGCTGATCGACGAATTCATCCGTTGCTACGACGCTTTCGATACGACCGCTCAGCCGCAACTGGCACCGTTGCCGATCCAGTACAGCGACTACGCCCTGTGGCAGCGTCGCTGGCTGGAGGCGGGCGAGCAGGCACGGCAACTGGCGTACTGGCAGGCACAATTGGGCGACGAACATCCGCTGCTGGAGTTGCCGCTGGACCATTCGCGCCCGGCGATGCCGAGCTATCGCGGCACCCGCTACGAATTCGCGGTCGAGGCGCAACTGGCCGAGCAACTGCGCAGCACCGCGCAGAAACACAACATCACCCTGTTCATGCTGTTGCTCGGCGCCTTTAACGCTTTGCTGCATCGCTATACCGGGCAAACCGACATCCGCGTCGGCGTGCCCATCGCCAACCGCAACCGCGGGGAAATCGAAGGCCTGATCGGCTTCTTCGTCAACACCCAGGTGCTGCGTACCCAACTGGACGGCCAGACCCGGGTCGACGACCTGCTGCGCACCATCAAGGAAACCGCCCTCGGTGCCCAGGCCCACCAGGACCTGCCGTTCGAGCGTCTGGTCGAAGCGCTGAAACTGGAGCGCAGCCTCAGCCACACGCCGTTGTTCCAGGTGATGTACAACCACCAGCCGCAGGTGGCCGACATGGCTTCGGTCAGCACCGCGTCCGGCCTGGTACTGGGCAGCGTTGACTGGCAAAGCCGTACCACCCAGTTCGACCTGACCCTCGACACCTGGGAGAAGGGCAGCAAGCTGCACGCCGCGCTGACCTACGCCAATGACCTGTTCGAGGCCGATACCATCGCGCACATGGCCCGGCACTGGACGCGCCTGTTGCAGGCGATGGTGGCTGACGGGAGCGCTCGGATCGGCGATTTGCCGATGCTGACGGCAGAGGAGCAACAGGTGCTGGTGCAGGACTGGAACCGCACCGCCGAGATCTATCCGGTCGAGCAGTGCCTGCATCAGTTGATCCAGGCCCAGGCCCGACGCACCCCGGATGCGCCGGCGCTGGTGTTCGGCGAACGTCAGCTCAGCTACGCGCAACTCGATGCCCGCACCAGTCAACTGGCTCACTGTTTGCGCGAGCAGGGCGTCGGCCCTGATGTGCTGGTGGGCATCTGTGTCGAGCGTTCGCTGGACATGGTTATCGGCCTGCTGGCGATTCACAAGGCCGGTGGCGCTTACGTACCGCTGGACCCGGAGTACCCGGCCGAACGCCTGGCCTACATGATCGACGACAGCGCGATTGGCTTGCTGCTCACCCAAAGCACCTTGCTCGGCGCACTGCCCACCGAGGGCGTCAAGGTCATCGCCCTGGATCAGGCGCAAGACTGGCTTGATGGCTACAGCGAGACCTGCCCGCAGGTTGACGTGCATCCATTGAACCTGGCCTATGTGATCTACACCTCAGGTTCCACCGGTAAGCCCAAAGGAGCCGGCAACAGTCACGCGGCGCTGGTCAACCGCTTGTGCTGGATGCAACAGGCTTACGCAATCGACGGCAGTGACTCGGTGCTGCAGAAAACCCCGTTCAGTTTCGACGTTTCGGTCTGGGAGTTTTTCTGGCCGCTGATGACCGGCGCGTGCCTGGTGGTGGCGCCGCCGGGGGCGCACCGTGAACCGGCGCAGTTGATCCGCCTTATCGGTGACCACGGCATCAGTACGCTGCACTTTGTGCCGTCGATGCTCCAGGCGTTCATCCACGAGCCAGGTGTCGAGGCGTGCTCCGGCCTCAAGCGCATCGTGTGCAGCGGTGAAGCCTTGGCGCTGGATGCCCAATTGCAGGTGTTCAAGAAGCTGCCGGGCGCAGGCTTGTACAACCTGTACGGTCCGACCGAGGCGGCCATCGACGTCACCCACTGGACCTGCATCGATGAGGGCGCCGACAGCGTGCCCATCGGCCGGCCCATCGCCAACCTGCGCACCCATGTGCTGGATGCGCAATTGCTGCCGGTTCCGGCCGGTGTGGCGGGGGAGTTGTACCTTGGCGGCGCCGGCCTGGCGCGCAGTTATCACCGGCGTCCGGCGCTCACCGCCGAGCGTTTCGTGCCGTGCCCGTTCCATGACGGCGCGCGCTTGTACCGCACCGGCGACCGCGTGCGGCAGCGCGCCGATGGGGTGATCGAATACCTCGGGCGCCTCGACCATCAAGTCAAATTGCGCGGCCTGCGCATCGAGCTGGGGGAAATCGAGACTCGCCTGATGCAGCATGCGCTGGTGCGCGAGGCCGTGGTGCTGGTGCAGGGCGGCAAGCATCTGGTGGCCTATCTGGTGCTGGAAAATGCCAGTGCCGACCCGCAGTGGCCACAAACCCTCAAGGCCTGGCTGCTCGGCAGCCTGCCGGAATATATGGTGCCCACCTACCTGATGCCGCTGGACGCCTTGCCGGTGACCGCCAACGGCAAGCTCGACCGCAAGGCTTTGCCGCAACCCGACGCCGCGCCGCAACAGGCATTCGTCGCCCCGCAAGATGTGATGCAGACTGCACTGGCGCAGATCTGGCAGGACGTGTTGGGTGTAGAACCTGTGGGCCTTGAAGACAATTTCTTCGAGCTCGGCGGCGACTCGATCATTTCCATCCAGGTGGTCAGCCGCGCCCGCCAGGCTGGCATCCGCCTCAGTCCGCGTGACCTGTTCCAGTATCAGACCGTGCGCAGCCTGGCGCTGGTCGCGGCGTTCGACAGCCGCAGCACCCTCGATCAAGGCCCGGTCAGTGGCGAGGTGATCCTGACCCCGGCGCAGCACTACTTCTTCGAACAGGCCATCGCCCAGCGTCAGCACTGGAACCAGTCGCTGCTGCTGACGCCCCGGGAGGTGCTGAACCCGCAAGCGCTGGAACGGGCGTTGGTCACCGTCATCAACCACCACGACGCCTTGCGCCTGCGCTTCATCGACGGTGCCGAAGGCTGGCAGCAACGCCATGCAGCGCCCGTCGAGTGCGCTGGATTGTGGCAGCGCCGGGCGTCTTCGACCGAAGCCTTGACCGTCCTGTGCGATGAAGCGCAGCGCAGCCTCGATCTGGCAAACGGGCCGCTGCTGCGCGCCTTGCTGGTCAGCCTCGACGATGGCAGCCAGCGCTTGCTTCTGGTGGTCCATCATCTGGCGGTGGACGGAGTGTCGTGGCGGGTGTTGCTCGAAGACTTGCAACAGGCTTACCGGCAAGCGGCGTTGCCCGAAAAAACCAGCGCCTATCAAGCCTGGGCCGCACACCTGCAACAGCATGCCGGCACAGTCGTTACGCAAATGCCGTACTGGCAGGCGCAATTGGCGGATGCCCAGGACCTGCCTTGTGACAACCCGCAGGGCAGTCTGCAGCATCGCCACGGGCACAAGATCGAATCGCAACTGGACGCCGGACTGACCCGCCAGTTGCTGCAGCAGGCGCCAGCGGCCTATCGCACTCAGGTCAATGATCTGTTGCTCACGGCGTTGGTGCGGGTCATCTGCCGCTGGAGCGGGCAGGGCTCGACGCTGATCCAGCTTGAAGGCCACGGCCGCGAAGACCTGTCCGACGACCTCGACCTGAGCCGCACCGTCGGCTGGTTCACCAGCCTGTTTCCGCTGCGCCTGCAACCCGAGGCCGGGGCGGCCGACTCGATCAAGTCGATCAAGGAGCAACTGCGTGCCATTCCCGGCAAAGGCCTGGGGTATGGCTTGCTGCGCTACCTCGGTGAACCGGCGCAGCGCGAAGCCCTGCAACAGTTACCGGCACCGCGCATCACCTTCAACTACCTGGGGCAGTTCGACCGTCAGTTCGATGACGCTGCGCTGTTCGTCCCGGCCGCGGAAAGCGGCGGCCAGGCCCAGGGCGACGATGCACCGCTGGCCAATTGGTTGACCGTGGAAGGCCAGGTGTATGGCGGGCAGCTCTCGCTGCAATGGGGCTTCAGCCGCGACATGTTTACCGAGGCCACGGTGCAGCAACTGGCCGACGCTTACACCGAAGAGCTCAAGGTGCTGATCGAACATTGCTGCACGACAGCGGCAGGCCAGGTCACACCGTCGGACTTCCCGCTGGCGCGCATCACTCAGGCCCAGCTCGATGCCTTGCCTGTCCCGGCAGCGGCCATCGAGGAGATTTACCCGCTGTCGCCGATGCAACAGGGCATGCTGTTCCACACCCTGTACGAACCCCAGGCCGAGGCCTATATCAATCAATTGCGCCTGGATATCCAGGGGCTGGAACTGGCGGCATTCGGCCGGGCCTGGCAGGCGGCGATCAACCGTCACGACATCCTGCGCAGCAGCTTCCACTGGCTGGGACTGGAGTCGGCGCACCAGGTGATTCATCGCCAGATTGACCTGCAACTGCAAGTGATCGAAGCGGCCGACGTTGACCTCGATGACTTGGCCGCCGAGGAGCGCAGCCGTGGTTTCGAGCTTGGCGCCGCGCCACTGTTCCGTCTGATGCTGGTGCGCCTGGGGGCGCAAGACTGGCACCTGATCTACACCAGCCATCACATCCTCATGGACGGCTGGAGCAACGCCCAGTTGCTCGGCGAGGTGATCCAGCATTATGCCGGCCAGACATTGGCCAAGCCGTTGGGGCAATACCGCGACTATCTGGGCTGGATTGAACAGCAGCCGCTGCTGGCCGCTGAGCAGTACTGGAAGCAAGCGCTGGCGGCGTTGGAAGCGCCAACGCTGCTGGCGCAAGCCTTGCCGACGCCCGTCGATGGATGCGGCATGGGCGAACATCAATTGACCCTTGAGAGTGCGTCGCTAAAGCGCCTGAGCGATTTTGCCCGCCAGCAGAAAATCACCCTCAACACCTTGCTGCAAGGCGCCTGGGGCCTGTTGTTGCAGCGCTATACCGGCCAGTCCTGTGTGGCGTTCGGTGCAACGATTGCCGGACGTTCCGCGCCGCTGCCGGGCATCGAGCAGCAGTTGGGGCTGTTCATCAACACCTTGCCGATCATTGCCTGTCCCCCTGCGGGCCAGACCGTGGCCCAGTGGCTCAACGACCTGCAAGCACAGAACCTGAGCCTGCGCGAGTTCGAGCACGTGCCGCTGTACGACATTCAGGGCTGGGCCGGGCAGCAAGGGGCGCTGTTCGACAGCCTGCTGGTGTTCGAGAACTTCCCGGTGGCCGAAGCCCTCAAGCAAGGGGCGCCGGCGGGCCTGACCTTCGGTGCATTGCACAATCACGAAATCACCAGTTATCCACTGACCCTCGGCATCGAAGTCGCTGCCCATCTGCGTCTGGATTTCAGTTTCGACCGGGCCAGGTTCAGTGCCGCGCAGATCAGCCAGTTGGGCGCCAGCCTGTTGCATGTGCTGGAGCAATTCATCGCGCAGCCACAACAGGCGCTGGGCGCGATCAGCCTGCTCGATCCTGAGGCTCAGGCAAAGATGCTGGCGTGTTCCCGTCCGCCAGCGCCGCGAATCGACAGTCCGTTGCTGGTCCATCAGCGTTTCGAACAACAAGCGGCGCGCACGCCCGATGCACTGGCGGTGATTGTCGGTGACGAGCGTATGACCTACAGCCAACTCAATGCGCAAGCCAACCAGCTCGCCCATCGCCTGCGTGCCCACGGTGTGGCACCGGGGCAGCGGGTGGGCCTGTCGGTGCGGCGCAATGCGCAGATGATCGTCAGCCTGATGGCCATCCTCAAGGCCGGCGCCGGTTATGTGCCACTGGATCCGGATTACCCGGCCGAGCGCCTGGCCTACATGATCGAAGACAGCGGCATGGACCTGCTGCTGGCGCAACCGGGCTTGCTGACCGATGTAGCACTGCTGCAGGGTTTACCGCGCCTGGCGCTGGAGGCGAGCGCCGACGGTTACTCCACTGAAAACCCGGAAAACCTTGCCAGCGCCGAAGACCTTGCCTACCTGATCTACACCTCCGGCTCCACCGGACGCCCGAAAGGCGTGTGTCTGGCCCATGCCGCACTGCGCGAGTTTTGCCTGATCGCGGCGGGCTATTCGCAATTGGTCCCTGAAGACCGCGTACTGCAATTCGCCACGTTCAGCTTCGACGGCTTTGTCGAGCAGTGCTACCCGCCGCTGTGCGTGGGCGCGGCACTGGTGATGCGCGGCGATGAGCTGTGGGACACCGACAGGCTTTATCGGCAGATCATCCGGCACCACGTGACCCTGGCCGACCTGCCGGCAGCTTACTGGTTCCTGCTGGCTCAGGAGTGGGCCGCCCAGCCTCAACGAGACAAGGGGCGTCTGCGCCAGGTCCACGTCGGCGGCGAAGCCATGTCGCTGGAAGGCCTGAAGCTTTGGCATGCCGCCGGTTTGGGCGATGTGCGCCTGCTCAACACCTACGGGCCGACCGAAGCCACGGTGGTGTCCAGCACCCACGAATGCACTCTGGCCGATACCCGCAATCAGATTGGCGTGCCCATCGGCAAAGCGCTGCCCGGTCGCGCGTTGTATGTGCTGGACAGCGAAGGGCACCTGCTACCGACCGGTTGCGTCGGCGAGTTGTGCATCGGCGGTGACGCCGGCCTTGCCCAGCGCTATCACCAGCGACCGGGGCTGAGCGCCGAGCGCTTTATCGCCGATCCGTTTTCCGCCACACCGGGTGCGCGGCTGTACCGCAGCGGCGACCTGGCGCGCTATCGCGAGGACGGTGCGCTGGAGTACTTGGGGCGTATCGATCACCAGGTGAAGATTCGCGGTTTCCGTGTCGAGTTGGGTGAGCTGGAAGCGCACCTGCAAGGCTTGCCGATGATCAGCGAAGCTGCGGTGCTGGTGTACGAAGGCGTTGGCGGCAAGCAATTGATCGGCTACGTGGTACCGGCCGCTGCCGAGCAACTGGCGGCTGATGCGCGTCAGCTCACCGACACCGTGCGGCGAGCCTTGGGCGAGCGCCTGCCGGACTACATGCTCCCGGCGCAACTGGTGTTGCTGGCCGCGTTGCCGCTCAACCGCAACGGCAAACTCGACCGCGCCGCGTTGCCGGCCCCACAGGTTTGGGAGGCCGAAGTCGGCAGCGCACCGCAAGGGGCCCTGGAAATCGAACTGGCGCAGATCTGGCAGCAGGTGTTGCAAGTCAGTCGCGTCGATCGCGAAAACGGCTTCTTCGAATTGGGCGGGCACTCGTTGCTGGCGACCCAGATCGTCTCGCAGATCCGCCAGCGCCTGGGCCTTTCGGTGAGCCTGCGCAGCCTGTTCGAACATCCGCGCCTCGCGGATTTCGCCGCTCAAGTGCAGGCGCTGCAACGCACCTGTGAGCGCCCGGCGCTGGTGGCGGACACCTCCGGTGAACGCCAGCCGTTGTCCTTTGCCCAGCAGCGCTTGTGGTTCCTGTGGAACCTGGAGCCGGACAGTTCGATGTACAACATGCCGGGCGCCTTGCGCCTGCGTGGCGCGTTGAATCTTGAGGCCTTGCGCCAGACCTTCGAAACCCTGGTGCAGCGCCATGCAGTGTTGCGCACCACGTTCTACGAGGAAGACGGCCAGACCTGGCAACGGGTGCATCCGCAACTGCCGTTGAGCTTTGTCGACAGCGACCTGCGGCATCTGCCGGCGCCGGACGCTGAAGCACAACAGCTGGCCGGCGAAGAAGTCGCTCGGCCATTCGACCTGCGCCACGGCCCGTTGCTGCGAGTGCGGGTGCTGCGGGTCGCGGATGACCAGCATGTGCTGCTGCTGACGGTGCATCACATCGTCGCCGATGACTGGTCGTTCCGGGTCCTGATCAATGAGTTCGTCACGCTGTATCCAGCCCTCAACCGTGGCCAGACCCCGCAACTGCCGGCGCACAGTGTGCAGTACGCCGACTTCGCCAAATGGCAGCGCCAGTGGTTGGAGCAGGGCGGCGAGTTGCAACGCCAGCTCGATTACTGGCAGCAGCGCCTCGCTGAACCACAGGCGGTGCTGGAGTTGCCCGCCGATGGCGACCGGCGCATCGCGCAAGAAGGTGCCAGCGCTCATTTCACCTTCAGTGCCGAACTCAGCCAGCGACTGCGCGACTTTGCCCAGCAACGCGATCTGTCGCTGTTCATGCTGCTGTTGAGCGGTTTCATCCTGGTCCTGCACCAGCGAACCGAGGTCAGTCGTGTGCGCATCGGCACCGATATCGCCAACCGAAATCAAGCCGGGCTTGAAGAAATGGTCGGCTTCTTCGTTAACCAACTAGTACTGCAAGTGGAGGTCGATGCCGGGCAGTCGGCGGCGCAATTGCTGGAGGCCTGTCGCCGGGCGGTGCTGGAGGCTTCGGACCATCAGGACTTGCCGTTCGAGCGTCTGGTGGAGGCGTTGCGCTTGCCGCGCCGGGCCGGACGTTCGCCGCTGTTCGACATCAAGCTGATTTACCAGGAGGGCGTCGGTCGTCTTCCGTCGATGGAAGGCCTGCAGGTCGAGGACTTCCCGTCCGGGCGGCAGGCGACTGAGATCGGCATGGTCGCTGCGTTCTACAACGATGCGCAGCACATCCACTTGAGCTTCGAGACAGCGGCCGGCCAGTACCTGCCTAGCACGCTGGCGTGTTTGTCCGAACAGATTCAGGCGGTACTCGAAGCGCTGATACGCGGTGACGGGTTGCAGGTCGGCGAGTTGCTGAACCTGGCCGGCGAGGTCCAGCGCCGTGCTGATGCGCGCTTGAGCGAGCAACGCAAGGCCTTGCTCGGTGGCGCCATGGCGATCAGGCGCCGCTCGGCGAACCGGGGTGCACCGGCAGCGCAATCCGCAGCGGACTGATTCGGTCGGCAGCGCCCTTGAGCGCCGCCGTCATCATTTTCTGGAGGGGTTTATGACCGTTTCAACGACCAAGTCCATTCCCAAGATGGGTCGTGGTGCCCGCAAAAGCCTGTCCACCGATCCGACGCGGCTGGTGAGTTTTGCGCCGATGTTCGAAGGCCACAGCATGCCGCTGGTGTGCCGTCCGGCCGTGTCTGGCGTGAGCCTGGTGGAATGGGCGACCCAGAATCGCGCGCTGATCGAAAGCAAGCTGCTGGAACACGCGGTGATCCTGTTCCGTGGCTTTCAGGTGGCCGATATCGGCGAGTTCAACCGCTGCGTCGATGCGATTTCCGGCGGTGCCCTGGAGTACCTGTTCCGCGCCTCGCCACGGACCCAGATCAGCGGCCAGTTCAAGATCTACAGCTCCACCGATTACCCGGCACCGGAGAAGATCTTCCCGCACAACGAACATTCGTATTCGCCGGTTTTTCCGCGTCACCTGTATTTCTTCTGCGACACGCCGTCGACCACCGGCGGTGAAACACCGTTCGGCGATACCCGCCGGATCCTTGCACGGATTGATCCGGCGGTACGCGAAGCGTTTGCCCGCAAACGCATCATGTACGTGCGCAACTACGGCGACGGCATGGGCCTGCCGTGGCAGACCGTGTTCCAGAGCGAGGATCGCGCCGAGGTCGAAGCCTACTGCGCCAGAATCGGCATCCAGGTCGAGTGGAAATCCGGAAACCGCCTGCGCACCCGGCAGAACGGTCCGGCGATCGTGCGCCATCCACTGACCGGCGAGCGCATCTGGTTCAACCACGGCACCTTCTTCAACGCACTGACCCTGCCGGACAGCATTCGCGACAACCTGCTGCGTGAATTCGGCCCGCAAGACCTGCCGCAAAACACCTTCTTCGGCGACGGCTCGCCGATTCCCGACGAGGTGATTCGCCACCTGCAAGGCATCTACCGCGACGTGATGGTCGAGTTCGCCTGGGAGAAGGGCGACGTGGTCCTGCTCGACAACATCCTCAGCGTGCATGCGCGCAACGAATTCACTGGCTACAGAAAAATCCTCACGGCCATGGCCATCGCGCAGAAAAGCGCCGACCTGGATCAGGAATAAGGACACCCGACATGAACACCACCGCCCTCGAACCCTCGGTAGACGTATTCCAGACTTCGGCCCAGCAGGCCTTCTATTGGCGTGCCCAGGAGCTGGGCGCACGGCCGCTGTTCGCCGCACTGACGTTGCCGGTCGCCAGGCCAGTGGAGGCCCGGGCGTTGCGCACGGCACTGGAAACACTGGGCCGGCGCCATGAAATCCTGCGCTCGGTGTACCGCCGCTTGCCGGGCATGAAGTGGCCGGTGCAAAGCCTGTGCGATGCGCTGCCGCTCACTTTTCTGGACAACCAGCCTTCGGTGGCCGAGGCCTTGAGCCGCAGCCGTGAAGCAATGCTTGAAGACTCAAATCGAGCGCTGGTGGCGCAGGTCGAAGGTGAAGCCGGGCAGCATTTCGTCACCCTGCTGACCTCGGCCAGCAGCTTCGACGAGGCCTCATTGCGCGTGCTGTCGGCCGAACTGGCCAGCCTGTTGCGCGGCGAAACCCTGGCCGACGACGAGGAAGCGTTGCAATACCTGGACTACAGCGCCTGGCAGGAAGAATTGCGCGAGGAAGACATCGGCCATCAAGGCGCGGCGTTCTGGCGCAACCTGCAACAACAGTTCGCCGTGGCCCATCGCTTGCCGTTCGAGAAAACCGTCGAGGTTTCCCTGGCCCGCCGTCTGGCTATACGTACTGACGCCAGTTGGTCCGCCGAGGTGCAACGGCTGGCGGCTGACCTGAAAGTCGAGGCGCAACAAGTGGCATTGCTGCTGTGGAGTGCATTTGTCGCCCGCATCGGCCAACAGGAAAAAGGCCTGATCGGTTGGCAGGTGGACGGTCGCAACGAGCAAACCGCCACCACTCTCGGCCGTTTCGCCCGGCGTTTGCCGGTGGCGTTCGAGCACCGCAGCCAGCAGACACTGGCGCAAGCAATGGCAGCCTTTGCCGCCAGCGTCGAACAGTCGTTGTCGTGGCTCGATTGCCTCAACGAGTTCGAACTGAGCGCCGAAGGCTCTGCGCCATTGCGGTATGGCTTCGTCTATCAGGCCGCCATTGAAAGCGCTATCGAGGTGGACGACGGCAACCCTGAAGTCCTGCGCCTGCGTGTGCAGGGCGATCAGTTGCAGCTGTCGTGTCTTGACGGTGCGCTGCCCGAGTCGATGCTGACCGAATGGCTGGAGCAGTTTGTCGAGTTCAGCCGCCAGCTACTGGCGTCACCTGAACTGACCCTGGGTCAGGCTGATCTGGTGAGTACCGCTCAACGAGCCCGATTGATCGATGGCTTTAATCCGAGCACCACGGAGCAGGCATTGCCGTTCCGCTTCCTGCACGAGTTGTTCAGCGAACAGGCACGGCTGCATCCGCAACGCATCGCCCTGAGCGTCAACGGCCAGCGCCTGACTTATGCCGAGCTGGATGCGCGTTCCAACCAAGTGGCCAATGCCTTGCGCGCCCAAGGTGTGGCGCCGGACCAGATCGTGGCGGTCTATGGCCAGCGTTCGCTGGAAATCGTCATTGCGATGTTGGGCACGCTCAAGGCCGGCGCTGCGTATTTGCCGCTGGACCCGAACTACCCGATCGAGCGTCTGGCATTCATGCTGGCCGACACTTCTGCGCGCCAGGTGCTGGCCTGCCAACCGCTGCCGGACGCACTGGGTCGCGGGCAGATCATTTCCCTGATGCCGGGGGGCGAGGTCTGGTCTGCCACACAAACCGGGCCTGAGCCACAAGGCGACAGTGCCAATCTGGCCTACGTCATCTACACCTCCGGTTCCACCGGCAAACCCAAGGGCGTGATGATCAGTCATGCCAACGCCGTGGCCTCGACCCTGGCGCGTAACGCCTTCTATCGCCAGCCGTTGCGCGGGTTCCTGATGCTCTCGTCGTTCTCCTTCGACAGCTCGGTGGCCGGGGTTTTCTGGGCGCTGGGGCAGGGCGCGACCCTGTGCCTGCCGGATGAAGACAGCTACAAGGATCCGGCCAGACTGGCGGCGCTGATCAAGCAGGAAGAGATTTCCCACTACCTGACCTTGCCCTCCTATCACGCGCAGATACTCGAACACCTCGACCGCCACGCCCTGGCCTGTGTGATTGTCGCCGGCGAAGCCTGCAGCAACGCGCTGCTGCAGCGACATCGCGAGGCACTGCCAGGGGTGGCGCTGGTCAACGAATACGGCCCGACCGAAGGCACCGTGTGGTGTTCGGCCTGGGAGTTGCCACTCGGCCAGGACGACGACAGCATCCCGATTGGCCAGCCGATTGCCGGCATGCGCATCCATGTACTCGGCCCGGACCTGCAACCAGTGGCCGTGGGCGTCGAGGGCGAGCTGTATGTCGGCGGTGCCGGCATTGCCCGGGGCTATCTGCAGCGTGCCCCGCTGACGGCCGAACGCTTTGTCCCCGACCTGTTCGCGAAGGCGGCTGGCCAACGCCTGTACCGCACCGGTGACCTGGCGCGCTATCGCGCAGATGGGGTGCTGGAGTATCTGGGGCGGGTCGACCATCAAGTGAAAATCCGCGGCTTCCGCATCGAACTGGGCGAAATCGAGTCGGCCATGCGCAGCGCGCCAGGCATCGAGGATGCTGCCGTGATTGCCCGGCAAACCCCGACCGGCCCGCAACTGCTGGGCTTCGCGGTGTCCCCGGCCGACACCGCCGAGATCCGTCTCAACGAATTGCGCAGCCACCTGGCCGAGGCGCTGCCCGAGCACATGCAGCCGGCGCGCTTGCAGGTGCTGGAGCGTTTCCCGCTGATGCCCAACGGCAAACTCAATCGCCAGGCCTTGCTCGATCTCGATGTGCGCCGCAGTGCCTTCGTCGCGCCGCGCAACGAACTGGAAAAAAGCCTCGCGGCGATCTGGGCCGAAGCGCTGCACGTCGAGCGCGTCGGCGTGCACGACAGCTTCTTCGAACTCGGCGGGCACTCGCTGTTGGCCACGCGCATTCGTGCGCGGATACAGGAAGAACTGAACCTGGCGATCCCGCTCAAGCTGTTTTTCGACGGTGACACCCTGGAAGGCCTGGCGGCGCAGATCGAGCAGTTCCGTGAGCAAAGTGAGCACCAGGAAAACGATGTAGACGCCCTCGAAGCGTTGTTCGACGAAGTGGATGAGGAACACGCGCAATGAGTGCTGCACCGGACAGAATGATGACCCTGGCCCAGCGATTCTTCGGCTTGAGCGCGGACGCCCGGCGTGCGCTGCAACAAAAGATGCACGCCCAGGGACTGACCCTTGAATTGCTGCCGATTCCGCCACGGGACCGCGCCGTCGACACGCTGCCAGCGTCCTACGCGCAGCAGCGCTTGTGGTTCCTCTGGCAGATGCAACCCCAGGCCACCGCCTACAACCTGACCGGAGCCTTCCGCCTGAGCGGTGAGCTGGACCGCGATGCACTGGCGCAAACCCTGGTGACACTGGTGCAACGTCATGAGGTGTTGCGTACCACCTTTGTCTTCGAAGACCGGCAAGTGCTGCAAAAGATTCACCCGCAGATGGACACCCCGCTGGTCGAGGCCACGGCGGCCAGCGAGGTCGAACTGCAACGCCAGATCGCCCTCAACGCCGGGCAGCCGTTCGACCTGCAGCACGGCCCGTTGATGCGTTGCCGCTTGATTCGCCTCGATGCGCAGCAACATGTACTGGTGCTGACCTTGCACCACATCGTCACCGATGGCGGCTCGCTGCCGATCCTGTTGCAGGAATTCACCCAACTCTACGGGCAATTGAGTGCCGGGCAGGATGCGCAGCTTCCGGAGCTGGACATTCAATACGCTGACTTCGCACGCTGGCAGCGCCTGTGGCTGGAGGCGGGCGAGGCTGAGCGCCAGCTTGACTATTGGCGCGGGCAACTGGGTAACGAACACCCGCCACTGAACCTGCCGACCGACCGTCGCCGCCCGGCGATCCCGAGCCAGCAGGGAGCCAGCGTCGAGCTGAAAATCACCGCCGCACTGACCGCTCAATTGCGTGAGCTTGCCCACCGCGAAGGCTGCACTCTGTTCATGGTGCTGATGGCCGCGTTGCAGACGTTGTTGCATCGCTACAGCGGCGAACAGGACATTCGCGTCGGTGTGCCGATTGCCAACCGCACCCGCCAGGACGTGGAAAACCTGCTGGGCTTTTTCGTCAACACCCAGGTGCTGCGCAGCCAGCCCCGGGCCGACCAGCCATTCGTACAATTGCTGGCCGACATCAAGGCCGCGGCACTCGGGGCACAGGCCCATCAGGACCTGCCGTTCGAGCAACTGGTCGATGGCCTGGGCATTGAACGCAGCCTGAGCCACACGCCGCTGTTCCAGGTGATGTTCAACCACCAGCGCGACAGTGGCGGTGCGCAACGCTGGAACTTGCCAGGGCTGAGCGTCGAACCGCTGATCTGGGATGAGAAAAGCACCAAGTTCGACCTGATGCTCGATACCGTCGAGGGCGACGAGGGCATCCATGCCTCGTTCGTGTATGCCTCCGAACTGTTCGACGCCGCGACCATCGAGCGCCTCGGCCGACACTGGCTGAACCTGTTGCAGGCGATCTGCACTGACAGCACGGTTGCCCTGGCGGAGCTGTCCATGCTCGACGCCGCCGAGCAGCAGGCCACCTTGCTCGACTGGAATCGCAGTTCGGTGTTGAGCGGCGATCAGGCGAACCTGCTGTGTGCCCATCAACTGATCGAAGCCCGGGCCGCCGCGCACCCGCACAACATTGCCGTGACCTGCGACGGCATCACCCTCACTTACGCCGAACTGAACAGCCGCGCCAACCGCATCGCCCATCGTCTGCGCGAGCGCGGCGTCGGCCCGGATGTGTTGGTTGGCATCGCCCTGGAGCGTTCGCTGGAGATGATCGTCAGCCTGGTGGCGATCCTCAAGGCCGGTGGCGCCTATGTGCCGCTGGACCCGCAATACCCGCCGGATCGTCTGGCCTGGATGCTCGCCGACAGCGGCACGCGCCTGTTGCTGACTGATTCGGCACTGCTGCCGCGCCTGCCGTTGAACCAGGGCATTGAAGTGATCTGCCTGGATCACGCCAGCGACTGGCTGTTCGAAGCCAGCGCCGCCAACCTGCCGAACCTCACCACTTCAGCGAACCTGGCTTACGTCATCTACACCTCCGGCTCCACCGGCAAACCCAAGGGCACGCTACTGCCCCACAGCAACCTGACGCGTCTGTTCAGCGCTACCGAGCACTGGTTCGGTTTCAACGCGGACGACGTCTGGAGCCTGTTCCACTCCTATGCTTTCGACTTTTCCGTATGGGAAATCTTTGGCGCATTGTTGTACGGCGGCAAACTGGTGGTGGTGCCACACGCGGTCAGCCGCTCCCCGGAAGACTTCGCGCGTTTGCTCAGCGAAGAGGGTGTCACGGTACTCAACCAGACCCCCTCGGCCTTCCGCCAGTTGATGCCGTTCGCCTGCGCCAACGCGCCAGGCATGGCCCTGCGGTATGTGGTGTTTGGGGGCGAGGCGCTGGACGTGGCCAGCCTGCGCCCGTGGTACGACGCCTTCGACGACCGGCAGCCATTGCTGATCAACATGTACGGCATCACCGAAACCACGGTGCACGTGACCTACCGACCGCTGTCCCGCGCCGACCTCGATGGCGCCAACAGCTCGCCGCTGGGGGCGCCGATCGGCGATCTGCGCTGGTATGTGCTCGACCCGTGCCTGAACCCGGTGGCCAAGGGCTGCGTCGGTGAGCTTTACGTTGGCGGCGCCGGCCTGGCCCGGGGTTATCACCAGCGCGCCGATCTGACCGCCACGCGCTTTGTGCCGGACCTGTTCGCCGCAGCGCCGGGCGCGCGCCTGTATCGCACCGGCGATCTGGCGCGTTACTGCGCCGATGGCAGCATCGGGTACGCCGGGCGTATCGATCATCAGGTGAAGATCCGTGGCTTTCGCATCGAGCTGGGGGAAATCCAGGATCGTCTGCAAAGCCATCCGGCCATCGAGCAAGCGCTGGTGTTGGCACCCGAGGTCAATGGCAGCCCGCAACTGGTCGCGTGGTTCACCGCCAGCGGCACCGACAGCGATCTGCGCCAGTCCCTGCGTGAACATTTACAGGCCGGTTTGCCGGACTACATGGTGCCGGCGCACCTGATCAAACTCGATCACTGGCCGCTGACCAGCAACGGTAAACTCGATCGCGGTGCATTGCCCAAGCCCGACGCGGCGTTGGTGCAGCAGGCTTACACGGCGCCGATGGATGAACTGCAAACCGAGTTGGCGGCGATCTGGCAAGACGTACTCAAGCTCGAGCGCGTCGGCATCGACGACAACTTCTTCGAACTGGGCGGCGACTCGATCATCTCGATCCAGGTGGTCAGCCGCGCCCGCCAGGCCGGGATTCGCATCACCCCGCGCGACCTGTTCCAGCATCAGACCGTGCACAGTCTGGCGAAGGTTGCGGTACGCAGTACTGGGTTGGTCTTCGATCAGGGGCCGGTGCGCGGCGAGGTGCTGCTGACGCCGATCCAGCACTGGTTCTTCGGGCAAGCCATCGAGGCCCGTCATCACTGGAACCAGTCGGTATTGCTGGAACTGCGCGAGCCATTGGATAACGGCT